>NZ_JAKJSY010000083.1:0-18031 GCF_050337445.1 Vibrio minamisatsumaniensis
CTTTAATTCTATATCTAATAAAATCAGTCACTTGATTTGATGTCAAACTCAACAGAGGTTACTTAACCACCAGCACAAGCAAGCATCTCCGTCTCATTTTAGTATTTAGTTCTAATGAAAAGCTAACCGTCAGCGACACCGAAACCACGCATTGTCTCGTGACTATCKCAACTAAGGTTTGTGTATACACTCCTCTTATTAAGAGGATACAAAAAAGCGACGTAATTTACGTCGCTTTGGGTGTTGCTAGCCACTAACTCGCCGATCAAACATCAACGAACAATGCCTTTAAGCAAGCTTAAACGTTGCAACTTTGTCACTCAGACCTGCCGCTTGGTTCTTAAGCTCATTCGACTCAGTTAGGCTTTCTTGTGACCCGGCCACCAACTGATCAGTCACATCTTTGATCGATGTAATGTTTTGAGTAATTTCACCCGTCACATGAGTTTGCTCTTCA
The DNA here is from genome assembly GCF_050337445.1 of Vibrio minamisatsumaniensis. Lineage (NCBI taxonomy): Bacteria > Pseudomonadati > Pseudomonadota > Gammaproteobacteria > Vibrionales > Vibrionaceae > Vibrio > Vibrio minamisatsumaniensis. Next base: position 458 of record NZ_JAKJSY010000083.1, read on the forward strand.
GCTGCGGTAGCGATTTGTGTCGCCATATCGCTGATCAATGCAACCGCGGTATTGATCTCTTCTAATGCGTGTGAAGCTCGGTCTGCATCTTCTACGGAATGCACAGCAAGCTTAGAGCTAGTTTCCATGAGTTCAACCGCTTGACCCGTTGTTTTCTGCAGAATATCAATCGTCGACTTAATCTCCTCAGTTGAGGAGTGAGTACGCTGAGAAAGAACGCGAACCTCATCGGCTACGACGGCGAAGCCACGTCCTTGTTCACCCGCACGAGCCGCTTCTATTGCAGCATTAAGAGCAAGTAAGTTCGTCTGTTCAGCAATACCTTGAATCGTCGCTAACACTGTTGAGATCTCTTGAGCGTGTTTATTCAGTTCACTGATTACTTTACCCGCTTCATTCACTTCATTTGCTAGGTTATTGATCGAACCTTTTGTATCGACAACTAACGCATGACCGCTATTGGTACTCGACGCGGAATCTTGCGCTGCCTTTGCCGTTTGCTCGGCATGGGATGCGATTTCTTGCGTTGCACAGGCCATTTCAGTGACAGCTGTCGCGACCATCGTGATTTCTTGCTGCTGATGGTTAAGTTCATCAACAGAGCGGTTCGCACGCTGAGTCGTTTGCTCTGATTGGCTATTTAACTGTTCAGACTGACCACGAATATGACTAATCAATTGCTGTAAGCTGTCAACAAACGTATTGAAGTTATGCGCTAGCTCCCCTACTTCATCTTGGTTTTCAACACGAATACGTTGAGTTAGGTCACCACTGCCATTGGCAATTTGAGCCAACGCTTTTGAAACATGATTAAGCGGGCGGAATAGCATAGTACACAACAGGTTAAACAGCACGATACAGACAAGTACAACAAGTAACGTCACTAACACTTGGCCGGCTACCGCATCAAATAACGGTGCTACCAAAGAGTCATGATTGACCACGCTTACCGAAATTAGATTCGTTCCCTTTATCGCGTTCGCATAAAGAATATAGTCATCACCATTTAACTCGATGGTTCTCTCTGTTTTGCTCGCGAGCGCCTTTTGAACATCAGCAAAATCTAGCCCTAAAGAGCTAATATTCTTATTCAATAACTTAGTATCTGGATGCGTGTAAACGGTGCCTTTATTGGTCGCGATAAACATATAGCCTTCACCAGGAAGAACCACTTTTGTCAGGCTATCAATAATGTCGGTAATCTCGACATCCGCACCCAAAACAACTTGCTCACCATGCAACTGCATTGCGCTACCTAGTGAAACAACATTCGCCCCAGTCGCCGCAGCAACCGTTGGGTTATCCATGAACACTTTACTTGGATTCGCTACGGCATTGGTGTACCAACCCCATTGTCGAGGGTCATCATTACCCGGTGGTAACACGACGCCATTTGCGTTTTGCTGAGAACCATCAGCAAATGCTAAGAACACATTATCAAAAGAGGCAGAATCACGAACTTGTTTAAGGTGAGTCACTAAACTCTCTTGCTTTAATTCCTGCGGAAGCGATGTCAGCGCGCGCTCTTTAGATAATATCCAGTCCGCTACGTATTGATTGTAAGAAGCAGACGTGCCTTCTAAGCGTTGTGCAACATCAGTATCAAGGCGTTCCAATGATGAACGAAAAGAAAGAGCTTCGACCAAAATCCCCCCGAGGATGATGGCTATACTAGCTGATATCGCCAGCTTATTTTTAAGCGAGAGTTTCTTTAACATGAGGAAACCTATAATTGAGAAGTAATGACCATGGCATAACGATTTCGTTGCCAATATGACTGAACGTTGTATATATTTTATGTTTTAAAAGAAATGAATAAACTAGTCAACCCGTTGTATTATCAATATCTGTGTTCAGAACACGTACAACCGTTCATTCATCGATCACATTGCCATACTAAATCGGTAAACGAACGCTTAAATCGGGCATGATATATATTCAAAGATGTCGTTAGTGTCACATGTCGTTACACAGCACGATACCTTAAGGCTTTACATCTTGGGCGAGGTAAACAACAATCCCTGAGAATAAACCCATAACACAATGTATTTAGAAATTATGAGTAATACAGAACAAAAAAAATCGAGTCCTCTTTTCGAAATCATTTTTAACGTCTTTCTCCCTTCATTTATCTTAATGAAATTCAGCGGAGAAGAGCATCTCGGGACAGGATTAGCACTGCTTGTCGCCCTTGCCTTCCCTATAGCTTACGGTGGCATGGAGTTAATACGCAACAAGAAGTTCAACTTCATCGCAGCGCTTGGCTTTGTGAGTGTGTTATTGACGGGCGGGATTGGCTTCTTCGAGTTAGATACGCGTTGGTTAGCTCTAAAAGAAGCATTAATACCTGGCCTAATTGGCTTAGCGGTTCTTGGCTCAACCTTCACTCGCTACCCGTTTATCCAAAAAGTTATCTTCACCCCCGCTCTGTTAAACATCTCTCTTATTGAAGAGCGCTTAAGAGAGTTCGGTAACCAAGCAAAATTTGATCGTTGCTTAATGACTTCAAACTATTTATTCGCGAGTACTTTTGCGTTCTCTTCTGCGATGAACTACTTCCTCGCGACTTGGATCGTAACAAGCCCTGCTGGCACCGCGGCCTTCAATGAAGAACTTGGTAAATTGACGCTTTACAGCTATCCGGCAATCGCTATCCCAAGCATGTTGATGATGCTCGGCATTTTCTACTATATTTGGCGTCAAGTCCGCGCGATGACATCACTAGAAACAGAGAAAATATTCATCACGAGATAACACTCTACCTACGCATCTCCCATTACCATCAAGCCCAGTTCAATACTGGGCTTTTTTGCTTCAACTTTCTCGTTAAATCAAGCGATGAAATACCAACTTATCATTGGTGATACCAATAGACTCAATCATTCAAATTATCGCTCTCATGTTCTCAGAAATAACCCACCTCAAAATAACCAATAGCTAAAGAATTGCATTCGGTTATAATAACTGGTGAGTTCACGCTCAATTTTGTTGATTAATTGACAAAGTTTTATCCAGATATTAACACTATTTCAGCTCTTATTGATAAGATGAAACACGCTCGGACGTGAAGCAAGCACTATCTGCGACTGTTGAGGGTGTTTTTTCGATTTAGCAAAGAGGCATGAGGCCGCTATCCTTGGGTTTAGCCACTTCAAAAGTAAATTCCCGTGCTGATCGTACTGACCATCACCCAAGAACTGGAGAAAAAATTCAAGTTTCAACATTATAAACACCCGCGTTTATAAAGCACTAAAAGTGTCATGTAACACATCGTGCAATGACGAACTCAACGTAGAATCCAAGGAAGATTACAATGTCTATAACGAAAACAAAAACTTCAGCTAGCCGCAGTAAAAAAGCGGTTAAGCCTACGAAAACACAGGTCGAAGCGCCTAAGACTCGTCAACGTATTGAAGAGATCCTTGAACAGCGCGAATTGGCCAAACTGTTAGAGTTATAGTTTGTTATCGTTCGAATGCCACTACACCCTGTAGTGGCATTTTCGATTTGGAAATCAAACTTTGGCAGAAATTTCACCCACCACCTTTCAATCAAACGTCATTCCAGCTTAAACGTAAGTAACGGACTTGCGTACATACCCGTACATACCCATACACAACTAAATTACGCTTTTCGCTATCATCAGCAGCACTAATATTGATGAAATAGAAGAAGCGATTCGAGGCATATATCTGCCCGTATAACGCTTCTTGTTTTGAGGTGATTATGAATGTACTTCGTATGGGAATTGATGCGAATAGCCACAAGAATACCGGCAAATACAAAGCAATAGCTCGATTTACTATTCGTGCGTTGTTTTATTATTCAGAAACAAAAAAAATGAGTGAGAACTTCAGTTCTAGTGAGAGAAAACTTTTATTTAAAAAACAGCCTAACTTTCTGTCTAAATTTATCACCCCTTATTTGTGTGTCGATTTTAAAATAAATAAAAAAATCGAGATAATATCAAAGCATTATGATTGGTTTGAAGACAAGTTCACCAAAGTCGCTCGCCTTCAAATAATTAATGAGACACTCAATCTTTTAACGTTAGAGATAAATGAAGACACCTATTTATTGAATCTGAGTTTCGAGCGAAATGCGAGAAAAGAAGGTGAGCTGACCCTTTCCCTAACTGACGCGATGTTGAATAAGATGTACACCATCTCATTTACTGTGTTTAACAATGATATCTATATTGGTGGGGTGCAAGGAGCAGCCAATGACAATGGTTTCAGCCGAACATTCACAAAGGCCTTTTATGGGTTGAGACCAAAATCATTCATGGTTGAAAGTCTGCGATTGCTCGCCTCTAGCTTGAGCATCAACCATATTTACGCAGTTAACGAATCTGGACATATATACAATGCTTTGCGCTATGGTAAGAAAGCAAAAACAATCAGTCTTCGTTATAATGAATTGTGGGAAGAGCACGAGGGACAACAACATACCAAATGTTTCTATATTCTCCCCCTCAAGTCCACAAGAAAAGATCTTGAACCACTTAAGCGCCAGAAACGAAAATTGTATCGTGAACGCTATGCTTGGTTGGATCAATACGAGCAAAATCTACATATCGCGATCAGTCGTCACATCAATGCCTCTTTTGATTTAGCGAAAGCGTGCTAATTACGCGAGCGCGTGCTGACGAATTATGCCCAAAGATTTAACACTCAACACAAGATAACCTCTGCGATTCAAACCGACGCCCTCGCCTATCAAAATGCCTCTCCATCGAGGCATTTTCGACATTCAGCACTGCACTTTGACTCATTTTGTTGCAACAACGGACCTTCCAATCAAAAACACAACCAAAATCACAACCGTGCTGATCCATACAATTAATATTAGACAAAGCTAATATTCAACTTTATAATCAATGGGTACTTTAGAAACCACTTAATGGTCGGCGACTAGACAGCAACAACACAAGATAAAGCTCTATGCTCGGCAATGGGTATCGTTAAACTTAGAGACAACAATAGGTAAACAAATGACTAAAATTGTAATCATCGGAGGCGTAGCTGGAGGTGCATCAACGGCTGCACGTGCACGCCGCCTTAGCGAAAATGCAGACATCATCATGTTCGAACGAGGTCCCTTTGTTTCTTTTGCCAACTGCGGATTGCCGTATCATATTGGTGGTGATATTCAGGATAGAAGTAAGCTCCTCCTGCAAACGCCAGAAAGCTTCTTAGCTCGCTTTAACGTTGATGTTCGTGTTATGAACGAAGTCATATCTATCGACCGACACAATAAGCAGGTTATGGTTAAGAACCTACTGGATAATAGTGAGTATACGGAAAGCTACGACTTCTTGCTCCTTAGCCCTGGCGCAGGCCCTATCGTTCCGCCAATTCCTGGTATCGATAACCCGCTGACGCACTCGCTGCGTAACATTCCTGATATGGATCGCATCATTCAAACCATCCAGATGAACAAGCCAGAACACGCAACCGTTGTTGGCGGCGGATTTATTGGCCTAGAAATGATGGAAGCCTTCCATCAGTTGGGAATTAAAACCACGCTTATTGAGATGGCTGACCAAGTGATGACCCCTGTTGACCGAGAAATGGCGGGGTTTGCTCACGCTGAAATTCGCGAGAAAGGCATTGACCTTAAACTAGGCGTTGCGCTTCAAGCGGTTGAGTACGTTCCGAACGAACATATTGCCAACATTGGCTCTGGTGAAGATACCGAACACCAGCATATTGAAGGTGAGTTAAATCTGACTCTCAACAATGGCGAGTCGTTAACCACCGACATCTTAATCATGGCTATCGGTGTACGTCCTGAGACTAAGTTAGCAAAAGAAGCAGGACTACAAATTGGTGCTCTAGGTGGTATTTACACCAATGAAATGATGCAGACGAGCGATCCTAGTATCTACGCCGTCGGTGATGCAGTGGAAGAAAAAGACTTTGTCACAGGTGCACAAACTCTGGTTCCGCTTGCTGGCCCTGCCAACCGTCAAGGTCGTATGGCAGCCGACAACATGTTCGGACGCAATGAAACCTATCAAGGTACACAAGGCACCGCTATCTGTAAGATCTTCGACCTAGCCGTAGCCTCAACGGGTAAGAACGAGAAGCAACTTAAACGTGATGGTATAAACTATGAAAAGGTCTACGTTCATACCGCAAGCCACGCGAGCTACTACCCTGGCGCTGAGATTGTCTCGTTCAAAATGTTGTTCGATCCAAAAACAGGCAAGATCTTTGGGGCGCAAGCAGTGGGTAAAGATGGCGTCGATAAGCGAATTGATGTAATGGCGGTAGCCCAACGCGCGGGCATGACCGTCGAGCAACTTCAACACCTAGAACTGACCTACGCGCCGCCATATGGCAGTGCCAAAGATGTGATCAACCAAGCGGCCTTTGTAGCAAACAACATCATCAAGGGCGACTCAACTCCGATTCACTTTGATGAAATGGACTCTTTGACTGACGAGCAAGTGCTGCTTGATGTACGTAACCCTGGCGAGCTTGAAAATGTTGGCTTTATCAAAGATGCCATTAACATCCCTGTCGACCAACTGCGTCAACGAATGAACGAACTGCCAAAAGACAAAGAGATTGTGATTTATTGTCAAGTTGGCTTACGTGGCAACGTGGCATACCGTCAGTTAGTCAACCACGGCTTCAAAGCCCGTAACCTGATTGGCGGATACCGCACTTACAAGTTCGCGACGGCTTAATCCAAGTTAACCACTCGCCTTTGTATCTTTGGAGCACTTAACGTGCTCCTTTTTTTTGTTATCACTATGTAAGTGGTCAATGAAAGGTTGAAAAAGTGATTTAGACAAAGTCATTCCTCTTAATGTCTTGAGAGGGATACTAACAAATCCGCTGTATTACATTGATAACAACAAAGACCAATAATATTTGTTAAAATTGCAACAGTCTAAACATGATCCCGTCATGGTCTGGTTAGATGTCGATGTATCATCGACTTTTATAGGTCTCTGTTTTGTCCAAGATGTTCGAAGAAATAGGCCAAGCGAGGTAAGAAGTTACCTCGCTTTGAACGAACTACAGATCCAGATTCGGCTGAATAAAATCAATGAAAGCAGAGATCCTCTTGGCAACGGAGGAGGACTTATAGTAAACCGCATTAATTTGCTCTCGGCCAGAATGACTGATTTTTTCGCCTTCTAATAATGGAATTAATCGCCCTTCGGCAATGTCTTTCTTGACCATGAAACCGGATAGACAGGCGATACCATTTCCCATCAAAGCAAGCTGTCTCACCGTTTCACCGTTACTTGAGGTCAGTGTTGGTATCAGCCCGGAGAATCCTTTCAGAGGCCATTCATTAAGTGTTTTTGGTGTTGAAAACCCGATGGTATCGTGATGTTCCAAATCACGACTTTTACTCGGAAAGCCACGCTTTGCTAAATAATCAGGTGAAGCCACAATGTAAAGTAAACTTCTGCCCAGAGGCTTCGCATGTAATGTTGAGTCACTCAAAGCACCGATACGAATAGCGATATCGGTTTTCTTTTCTAGTAAATCAACAAAACCTTCATTAGAGGTCAACTCCAACTCAATATCAGGATAGGCTTGATTAAATGGCTGAACGAGTGGGACTAACTGATGAAACACAAACGGACTAGCGGCATCAACACGCAGCCGCCCTTTGGGTAATTCTCCACGGGATATGAGCTCATCTTCCGCTTGCTGTAGCTGCATCAACCCTATTCGCACCGAATCAACGAATTGCCGCCCCTCATCCGTTAATTCAATCCGTCTTGTGGTTCGGTTTAATATTGTCACGCCAAGTTGGCTCTCAACCTTACTCACCGCTCGCGATACCCGCGCCACCTGTATATCTAAACTCTCTGCTGCCGCTGTAAATCCGCCGGTATCGACCACGGTAAGCAGAATTTCTAAATCATCCGATTTTGTACGCATAACGCCTTACCATCTTTCTATCCGCTCACGTTTAATTATTGCATTTATAACAAATATCATTTGTTAAATAACCTATTTTTTGCAAAGTAATTTTCACGCAGAATACTCTCAACAAATCACGACACAGCAACACCTTGATAAGCACATTCGCTGCTGTGTCGTTGAACCTAACAAACAAGAGAGTAAATGATATGCCATTAGCACTTCTCGCATTGACGCTCAGCGCCTTTGCTATCGGAACAACAGAGTTTGTGATCGTGGGGCTACTCCCAACCATGGCTTCCGACTTAAATGTCTCACTACCATCAGCAGGACTGTTGGTCAGCCTTTATGCATTGGGTGTTGCGATTGGCGCACCTGTTTTAACCGCACTAACTGGAAAATGGAAGCAAACATGTCCTGTTGAGTATCATGGCGCTGTTTGTCGCTGGCAACTTATTGGCATGGCAAGCACCCGGTTACAACACCCTGATTATCGCTCGTATTTTGACTGGTTTAGCTCATGGTGTGTTTTTCTCCATAGGTTCAACCATTGCGACAGGACTGGTCGCCAAAGAAAAAGCCGCCAGTGCGATTGCGATTATGTTCACAGGATTAACCGTTGCGCTAGTGACCGGCGTGCCACTCGGCACTTACATCGGTCAAACCTTTGGTTGGCAATCGACTTTTCTGATTGTGGCGCTGTTGGGACTGATTGCGTTGATCGGTAGTGCTTTCTTAGTGCCAAGCAACCTGAAACAACCCGCCGCAGCTAAACTATCATCACAGTTAAAAGTGTTAACCCAACCAAGGCTACTACTGGTTTATGCGATCACGGCACTGGGCTACGGTGGTACATTTACCGCTTTCACTTTCCTTGCGCCAATTTTGCAACAAGAAACAGGATTTAGCGCGAATGCCATTAGCCTAATCATGCTGGTATACGGTGTATCTGTTGCGATTGGTAATATTTTAGGTGGCAAAATGGCTGACAAAATGGGGCCAATTAAAGCGCTGACGATTATTTTTGCAGGACTCGCGACAGTATTAGTGGTATTTAACTTTACGGCTGTGAATCCTATAGCAGCGGTGGCGACCATCTTAGTTTGGGGGGCTTTTGCATTCGGGAATGTTCCTGGCTTGCAAGTTTATGTAGTGAAGCTCGCTGAAAAATACACCCCTGATGCTGTTGATGTGGCATCGGGTCTAAACATTGCGGCGTTTAACGTTGGTATTGCTCTTGGTTCTTGGGGTGGCGGTATGATTGTGTCTGAAATGGGATTGATGCATACCCCTTAGATTGGTGCCGTAGTCGTACTTGTTGCGCTGGCTCTAACTCGAATGAGTGGACGCTTTGATAAACGTGCAGAAAGTCAGTGTTTAAAACAAACTGTACTGGTAAAAGAAGCCTCATAATTTCTATTCGAAACGGGTCAATACTCGACATTGACCCGTTCATTCTTACCTCGAATCCATTTAGCTACTGCACTAATCAGAGTAAACCACTTTCAAAAACGAAACTTTAGCTTACTGGCTTAAAGAGAATATCGCGTTGACGAGCACGTTCGAGAAGCGCATGCTTTTCCTTCCGAGCAGAATCCCTCCTGGCGACACGATTAAAGTAAGCGACCATGAATTCGTTCTGTAAAATACAACTCATTGAAAGGCCAATCGTATGAATAAAGTTATCATCTTTGTAATGGGGCTGTTTTTTACCAGTCGATTATTTGCGAGTATTGTGCCGCACGTTAATAAACTAGAACATGACGCTCCCATTCTCATTCGCTCCGCATTGATTGTTGGTGTGGCTGCTTATGTAATTTGGACTGTCATCAAATACTTTAAAAAGAACAAGGCTACGGATTCCGATCAGCTCTAGGGACGGGCTTTTGAATAAGCCTCTCATTTCGATTACTGATCAGCGAAATAATCGGCCAATATTTTACGCCACTTTCGTGACTCACGAATCTTCAACAGTGCGCGGTTAATCTCTTCTTCGTACTCGTTATTTTCAGTGATAATAAAGCCATAGTTCTGCTTTTCTAGCTGATACGGCAGTACCTCCAGATCTTCAAACTGCCCGCTTATTCTGCCATTACCAATCATATATTTGAGCACCACATCATCAGCAACAATCGCTTCTACTTCACCATCTTCTAAAGCCGCTAGAAGCCTTGGCATATCGACATAACTCTTGTGTCGAATACCAAAGCTTGTGAGCATCAAAGAAGACGTCGTTGCAACTTTTGCGCCTACCTCCACATCCGCAAGATCCTTGATGCCTTCAATATGGGATGAGCCTTGGCTGAGAGTCAGTTTGCTGGCTAATACAGCGGTTATACTGGCAATGAAAAGCATACTAAACACACCAATGAACACCGTAGCAATTCGTCCAGTTAAACTATTAAACTCAAAGTAATTAAATGGGCCGCGTGTGATGAAAAGTAAACCCATAATAAAGCTTTCCAGCCAACGTCCCGTTCGGCTTTTCATCGAGTAGAGTTTTTCATTCTTACCATGCTCCAATAGATAGAAAAACGCGCCTATTACGCCAGAGATAAAGACGACGGCACCAATGATCAGCCACAGCGCGGGATTGAAAAAAATGGCATGTAAGGTTTGAAGATAGCCTTGTTTTTTAACTGCAATGGCGAGGTGAGTTTCATAAAACGAATGAGAAAAGTCAGCAAACAGTTCTCGCTCTGGAGTGATTGAAATGCAAGACACTCCGACGTCGATCTGCTCGGCTTCAATCGAATTGAGTAAGTCATCTAAGCGGTGAGTCTCGAGCGTGTACTCAATGTTCATCTCTTTGGCGATTTGCCCCCACAGCTCGACACTCAGGCCACTCCACTCGCCTTCCATAGAGCTGATGACAAAAGGAGGACATGGATAAACACCGACTTTAAGCGGGGCGGAAGAAGCATCGCTACTGAAGAGTGGAAAAAGTAAAAGGATTGATAGAAAACAATATTGGAATGTCGATTTGAAGAATTTTGGCATCAGCAGCCCTCCGGAAAAAGGCAGAGATGAATTGAGTACGGAAAAACTCCCTCAAACGAACGGGGTCAAGCGTTCTCTGGCGCTAAAAGGTGGATAAGAAACTCAATACTGCCCTACTCGTTTTATTCGTAATTATATTAACTATAGAAAASCTCTATTTATTGTGCAAAACAGCGGAATCAACAAACTAGCACCACCTAGGCTACCGCTCGATAGCTAGGGTGATGACATAAACTGGCTTTGTGCCGACGAACATAACTTTCCGTACTGCGTAATTTGGCTTTCTAGGAAGTAGATATTACGTTTCGTTTTGACCCATTGAGCGCAAACTTCCAGTTCTTGACCAATCAAAATCGGATGATGAAAACGAGACGTTAAACTCACCGTCATCGCCTTGATACTGTTCTGAAATAAGCAATGCAGCATCGCACTGTCATGTAATGCGGTAACAATGCCACCCTGCATGATGCCATCGTAGCCCTCGGCTTTATCTGTTGGTACAATCTTGGTGCTGGTTTTATATTTAGCTACTGCCTCATGCTTAGTTAAAGTCTCATGCTCGGCAACCGCTTCAAAACGAATGGGACTGCCTGTGAATAAACCTTGGCTGCACACTTGGCAACGCCGATGATTGTGTGGAATGAAAACCTTCATACTTACCTTTACCCTTAGATTCCTAGAGATTGATATGGCTCGACCAAAAAAACATCGCCAGTTATGCACCCGTGCGGCTTACTCTTGTTTTAAGCCTAATGGTGTTCCTATGGACGAGCTTCACCAAGAAGAACTGCTATTGGAAGAGCTCGAAGCCTTACGCTTGGCTGATCAAGAAGGCCTAAGCCAACTTGAAGCGGCTGAACAAATGCAGGTGTCTCGCCAAACATTTGGCAATATCATCAAGCGTGCTCGAACTAAAGTCGCCAAGTGCATCGTCAACGGCCACGCATTGGTGATTCAAAGCCGTTAATTCACGTGTTCGCCCGACGTTATTTAACTCAGCGAGCGTGAGTTCTTGATGCTTAGATTGATACTGAGTTCGATACTTAGCTTGATGGCTCTGTAATCTGATACAACTTTCGGCTTTGCCCTTCACACAAGTCCTTGCAATTGCATTCACGCTCAATATTTAACTGCGCCAGTCCGCCACAGCTGCCTTTGATTGGCTTGTGCGAAAAAATCACGCCTATCGCCATCAGTGTAACGACTCCGACAAATCCCAATAGCGTCAACAAGAAAGTCATTTTCGAAAACCTCGAATAGCGCCTAGCTGATTAGGCTGTGGCATTAGAATCGAAGTTTGTTTTTTGTGCCCTTTCTCGCCGCACGTTTTATTGCCACACCCGCTGTTTCGCGGCTCGCGGCCATAATCGAGATCGGTCACTTCGCGTAGATTGTCGAAATCCAAAGTCCCGATTTCTGCCTTACCTGTCGATGCCAAGACTCGAATATCGTTATTAAACAAATACGCCAACATCTTCTTCCCGATGTGACGAACCACCACAGCCTCTACATCGTAAGAACGGAGAACAGAGATCCATTGCTTCTTTTTATTACAAGAAGTGTCGGACTCAACCAAAGGAACAATCTGCTTTATTTGTCGTTGTTGATCGACAATCGCGATCTCAGGAGAACGAGCAAAATGGTTGCCGACATGAAGGTCGCGGCAAGGTACTGCGTATAACATAGTAACGTCCTGTTATTGATGATCAGGAGTTCAGCATACGCCTCATTATTGTCATATGCCAATAACCATCTTATGAAAAATAAGATTTACTGGATCGAGAGATAAGATCAAAAACCACCAAACTGACCATAATGTCCAACCAATCTCACCTGTCTTCTCAATAACCACATAGACTAACGGATAGTTTTTTAGCATCGATATAGTCTGTTGACACAAGCCAAGGTCAGACACCATAAAAAAGCTGGGTTCACTCGTTCCGCATACATCAAAATCTCGCAATCACGAAACCTTCATTTCAGTCACCATTTAATCTCAATTCAGGTAACAAGTGGACTACGCTAAGAGCAAACCCCGTTAGTATTATTGGTTTACAAAAGAGCATCAAAACCGCTAAAGAAAAGCGCTGAGAAGCGATACAATGCTCAAGTTGCGAGATCGCAGCATGGAATACCCATTCACAGAAAGCTCACTCACAGAAAAGATTAAAGTAATCACCTATGACTAAAGATTTCGATTTCACCACTGAGTACACCCTCGACAAGCCTTTTTTTGCTGAGTGTTATGATCAAACTAGCCTGCCAGCGCCATTTCCAAAACCTTACCTAAAAGGCCTATTTTTTCTTGTTTTTGGTGTGGTTTTATTAAAGTTAGAGCTGTTACCTAGCGGATATGTTGGTTGGTTCTTTATTGTTTTGAGTGTGATTGAAGCACTCAGTGTTTACTTTAAGAGAAGCTGGTGGTTGTGGCGACAAACAACCAGTACAAGCTTTGGTAGCAAGGTGGGATTTCAGGTGGACTCTAGCGGAGTGAGTTATAAAAATGGTAACAACAGCCGAAATATCACTTGGAATGAGATCGACCAACTTCAACAAACCGATCTAGGCCTTATCTTTCATATGGGTAAACAACGCCAATATGTGAGTCAATCTTGTTTAAGTGATGCAGCAATCGCATTCATTGTCGAACAGCACACCGCATCAAAAACGAACTAACGGCCAGAATGAAAAAGGCCTCGTAAACACGAAGCCTTTTCATCATGGCTAACTAAAAGCATACAACTTCAGTTGAACACAAGCGATAGCTCGAAAACTGGAAACTTATCGGCGTGTTACTTACATAATTAACACAATTAGCGGTGAGATAAGAACAGTAACCACACCTGAAAACAGCATAATCAGGCTTGCAATGGTGCCCGCCTTGGTGTGAATGCCATAAGCAATAGCCGTACCTGAACCATGCGCAGAAGCACCAAGTCCCGCTCCTTTACCGTGTCGAGAACGAATTCGAAATAAGTTCAACATCGTATTGCCGACGACAATACCAAAAACACCGGTCATGACTACGAATATTGAGGTGAGATCCGGTTCACCGCCAATCGCTTTGGAAGCCACTACCGCAAAAGGTGTTGTGATTGAGCGAACGGCTAAACTTTTCTGTAAAAGATCGGATAAGTGGAGCCCTTTACTCAGCAAAATAGTACTGAATAACGCTGTAACAACCGCGACCAAAACCCCAATTGAAATAGACAACCAATGATTTTTCAGAAGTTTTTGGTTTTCATAAACGGGTATCGCAAACGCGACCGTAGCGGGACCTAACATCCAAATTAGCCAATGTGATTCTTCGATATAATCTTGATAGCTAATATTCAGCAGCAACAATGCAGCAACAATCAGCACGGGTACAGAAACTAAAGGGATCAACCAAATTTTGTTAAACCGACGGTACAGTGATTTAGCACTGTAATAACCCAAGACCGTAAAAACTAAACATGAGATAGATAAATAAGTGTGCATTATCGGCGAGCTCTCAGTTTTTTAATCTCGTAACCATAGACGATATCGACCACCAATGCTGTCATAGATAAAACGAACATTGTGCTCAAACCAATCACCAACATAATCTTTAACCCTTGCTGTTGAAAAAGGCTTTGATAATTAACGATGGCAATAACTGCCGGAATAAAAAATAACAGCATCTCCGCAATCAACCAGTTAGAACCAGCTTTAAGCCAGTGCACCTTGACGACCTTAGTCAGCAATAATATCAACAGAAAAAACATTCCAAACACATTCGACGGTAACGGTATATGCAAAGCCGATACAAGCTTGTCGGAAAATAGCCATACAAGGCACAAAAATGACACTTGCGCGATGGTCATGCCAATATGTTTAAAGTTTAGGGGTTTCATTAAAAAAGGGCCATTAAGTCAATTATGATTTAAATTATCAGACATTGAACAACCAACATCAAATGAATAAAATGAACACTAAGTATTCCAAAAGTGAATGTAGAAAATGACCATGAAAGAGCTTCAGTATTTTGTCACTTTGATCCGCAGCAATAGCTTCACAAAGGCTTCAGAGCAACTTTATGTCACTCAACCAACGATCAGCAAAGCGCTTAAATCCTTAGAAACTACTTATGGGCAAGCGCTCATCTATCGTAATGGACGCGACATCGCCTTGACAGAAGCTGGTGAAATTGTTTTTGAATATGCGCAATCAATACTCTTTCAACAGCAAGAACTTGAGGTCCGCCTCAATGATCTTCAACAGCTTAAAAGTGGCAAAATCACTCTAGGAATCCCACCTATGGTGGGGCATTTATACGCTCACCTTATCCAGCGCTTTGCTTTGCAGTACCCTGATATTGAAGTGTCTATCGTAGAAAGCGGTAGTCGTAAGTTGGAGGCGGCCGTACTGGAAGGCAAAATCGACATATCAATAACCATGCTCTACGAGCCAAAACCCAAGTTCAACACATGGGCCATCGGAAGCTATCCGATTTTTGCGGTGCTGCCCAAAACCGAACAATGGCTGAATGTTAAAGAGCTGGACATTGCTGAGCTCCGCCAGTTTACATTTTATCTATATAGCCCTGAATTTATTCTCTCAGAAGCCATCACTGAGATGTGTTTGGCACACGGCTTCTCGCCAAAGATAGGTGTAAGAAGCAGTCAATGGGATTTTCTTGCCGCGATGGTAAAAAGCGGTTTAGGAGTGAGTTTTATGCCTGAACCAATATGTAACAAGCTCAACCCCAACGACTATTGTTTTATTCCCATGAAGCAACATATACGCTGGGAACTGGCGGCAATTTGGAGTAAAGAGCATTATGTATCAAGAGCCTGTCAAGCCATGCTCGACGTGATTCATAGCTCGGAACACAAAGACACCAAGTAAACGCGGTTACATGAAAACTACGAGGCTAGAGGTAGAGGTCGCTAGTWAAAAAAAGCGCCAATGCAAATCATTGGCGCTTTATCTTTATTTTACAAATTGTTATCCATTAGAACACTGGTGTTTACTAACGAAACTTCGCTTCTAGAGGAACTTCTGCGTCTGGTTCGCGAGTCCAACGGTTACGAAGGTCTCTTCGAATAATTTCAATCGACCAGAACCAAATTAGATGCCCAACAATTTCAGAAATCCATTCGTAAGCAGGAAGGTCAAGTAGCGAAGGAGTCAAATTCATTAATGGGAATGTCACCATATGTACAAAGAATTGAGCCAATGCACCGGCTAATAAACCCTGCCATAACTTAAATTTTGGAAAGACTTCAACAACAACACAGTAACCCACACCAAAAACAATAGAGAATAGAATATGAGTAACACCAACCCAGTTGAAAGCGTGTCCCGCAAAAGTGTAAACAACTGAATTTGGATCAGCGATGTGTAACCAATCGCGAAGAAATACATATGGAGGGTTCAAAAAGTTGCGAGAACAATCAATTTGACCGGCCGCGCGAATAAGATGTTCATTAACACAACCCGCCTGCCACATGTCCATCGGGCTACGAGGTGCCAACGGTACTTCAGCTCCCCATTTTACAAATGCAGAAACAACGCCTGTAATCAGACCAATAAGTCCAGCTAATCCATAACGTCTACGTTTAGGATCAGTTTGAACGAAAAACCACTTTAAAAATGCCATCAAGGTTTCACTCTATTATTTAAATAAGGCGTGCAGTATAAATTTAGATTCTTTAATGAAAAGCGCCAAAAATGAGAACTAACATTGAATTTTGACAAAGATAGCTTCACTATTTGCTCTATTTAGTATCTACATTTATCACTTTATCAAACAAGATCTGTATGAAAACCAGCCAAACAAAGTCAAAGAAAACGATTGCTTACCCACAATCCTGCATCTCACTTCGCAATAGATTTTTTTATTAATCATTTGCTCATTTACAAAGCCCACACACAAATTGCTATCCAAAAAAGGGAGAGTGATCGATTCTGTGTCAGAACCTGCACACAAAAAGGCCTCACAATCGCGAGGCCTTAGTTTTTCTATCAAGGGTTAATAGCCCTACTTCACTGGCTTTAATTCATTCGGGTAATGAAGGTTTGCTCGTCATCGACAAAAGCCACGTAGTCGCCGTGATAGATGTTCTGCTAATAACAAAAATTTATCAATATAACATTTTATGTAATAAAAACATTAATTTACCGTATATCACTCAGCAATATTAATTAATAATTTTTTAATCACTAACTATGGTTGATATTAGTGTATTTTTAAGGATGTTATCAATGAGGTCAGGCTGGCTAACAAATTTCTCCCTGTTATCAAATGTGATTGCCCACCCTCTTAGAGTGCGATTGTTCATCCTTATTGAAACGCATTGCTCTGATTATTCACTCTTCCAGTAGAATGTATCAATACCCTCAACGATGATAAATTGGTCTTGCTCTCTAATTTTATGTATGAGATTGAAAAGTGATAGCTAATCTTAGTTCAAAATTCAATATGTACCCTATCAATAAACTAAATTATGCAACAAAGCCCCCAAACCGATTTCCCCCTCTCAACATTTGATGTAAGTACACAAAAATATTCGCAGAGAAAATCACATAATCAGCTTAAATCATTGTCCATACAGGAGTGAGTGAGGGGAGCCTAATCGAAAAATAATTGGCGAATTAGCAAATTTAGATATAATTACGATACTATTTTTATATCTATTTTTTATATAACCGTACT
>NZ_JAKJSY010000084.1:0-17763 GCF_050337445.1 Vibrio minamisatsumaniensis
GACCATTCATTCGTCCACATTAAATTCAATGCTTTTCGTTTTGTTTGAGCAGTCGCGGCATGCTTAGTTGGTAAAAATGAATCAGTATCATGGATGGCAAAGACTTGAGCCCAATACCGTATCTGTCTTGAAGAAATTGAATATTGTTTTGCTAAGTAGAGAGATGACGTGCCATCTAAGTATTGCTTAGCAATGATACATTTTAGCTCTCGGCTATATTTGGACATAAAAAGACCCCCAATAATTGGTGTCCAACTATTGGGGGTCAGTTCATATGCGTCACTGGCTTTGTAAAAACCGTCAACTTATTTTAGGACGGGACATTTAACTGTTTTTGAACGTCAATAGAGAGCTAAACCGTCTACTATTTGAGCGCTATTCCCAATCAAGAATGACTTTGCCTGACATACCAGAACGCATCATGTCGAAGCCTTTCTGGAAGTCGTCCACTTTGTAGTGGTGAGTAATGATTGGCGTTAGATCTAGACCTGACTGGATTAGTGAAGCCATCTTGTACCAAGTTTCGAACATCTCACGACCGTAGATACCTTTAATAACCAAGCCTTTAAAGATTACTTGGTTCCAGTCTACTGCCATGTCTGATGGTGGAATACCCAGTAGAGAGATCTTACCGCCGTGGTTCATGTTAGTCAGCATGCTGTTGAACGCAGATGGGTTACCAGACATTTCTAGGCCTACATCGAAGCCTTCAGTCATGCCAAGATCAGACATTACGTCTTCAAGCTTCTCTTCCATCACGTTTACTGCGCGCGTCACACCCATTTTCTTAGCAAGATCTAGGCGGTATTCGTTTACATCAGTGATTACAACGTGACGAGCACCAACGTGCTTAGCAACAGCAGCAGCCATGATACCGATAGGGCCAGCACCAGTAATTAGCACATCTTCGCCGACTAGGTCGAAAGAAAGCGCGGTGTGTACTGCGTTACCAAACGGGTCAAAGATTGAAGCGAGATCGTCAGAGATTTCTGCAGGGATCTTAAAGGCGTTGAACGCAGGGATCACAAGGAACTCAGAGAACGCACCAGTGCGGTTAACACCCACACCCGTTGTGTTACGACAAAGATGTGTACGGCCGCCACGACAGTTACGACAGTGACCACATGTGATGTGACCTTCGCCAGAGACACGGTCGCCGATTTCAAAACCACGAACTTCTTGGCCGATGCCAACCACTTCACCCACGTATTCGTGACCGACGACCATAGGTACTGGGATTGTGTTTTGTGACCACTCATCCCAGTTGTAGATATGTACGTCTGTACCACAAATTGCGGTTTTCTTAATACGGATAAGAAGATCATTATGACCCATTTCAGGTTTTTCAACCTCAGTCATCCAAATGCCTTCTTCAGGCTTAAGCTTAGAAAGTGCTTTAATTTTCATAATGTTATCCCGTTCATCTCGCCTAACTGTAAGGCGAGAATCTAAATCTTATTGTTATCTATATTCTGTTAGCTGTTGGTTTTATCAAACAACAAGAATTAGATGATACCCATGTCTTGACCAACTTGGATGAACGCATCGATTGCGCGGTCTAGTTGCTCACGAGAGTGTGCAGCAGACATTTGCGTACGGATACGAGCTTGGCCTTTTGGTACAACAGGGAAAGAGAAACCGACAACGTAGATGCCTTTCTCTAGTGCGCGCTCTGCGAATTCAGCCGCGACTTTTGCATCACCCAACATGATTGGGATGATTGCGTGGTCAGCACCGCCCATAGTGAAACCAGCAGCTTCCATGCGAGTACGGAAGTGAGCTGAGTTTTCCCATAGTTGAGTACGTAGGTCGCCAGATTCCGCAAGAAGGTCTAGAACGCGGATAGACGCCGATACGATTGCAGGTGCAACAGAGTTAGAAAATAGGTATGGACGAGAACGCTGACGTAACCAGTCGATCACTTCTTTCTTACCCGAAGTGTAACCGCCTGAAGCGCCACCCATTGCTTTACCAAGCGTACCTGTGATGATATCGATACGGTCTACAACGTTGTGGAACTCGTGAGTACCCGCGCCGTTTTCACCCATGAAGCCCACAGCGTGAGAGTCATCAACCATGACTAGTGCGCCGTACTTGTCAGCCAAGTCACAGATAGCCGGAAGGTTCGCCACTACGCCGTCCATAGAGAACACACCGTCAGTTACGATTAGTGTGTGACGAGCACCCGCTTCTTTAGCCGCGATAAGTTGCTGCTCTAACTCTTCCATATTGTTGTTCGAGTAACGAAAACGCATTGCTTTACACAGACGAACACCATCAATGATAGATGCGTGATTTAGAGCATCAGAAATGATTGCGTCTTCTTTGCCTAGAATTGTTTCGAACAAACCAGCGTTTGCATCAAAACAAGAGGTGTAAAGGATCGTGTCTTCTTTACCAAGGAACTTAGATAGCTTTTGCTCGAGTTCTTTGTGAGAGTCTTGAGTACCACAGATGAAACGCACTGAAGCCATACCAAAACCGTGCTGGTCCATACCATCTTTAGCTGCTTCGATAAGCGCAGGATGATTAGCAAGGCCTAGGTAGTTGTTTGCACAAAAGTTAAGCACTTCTTCACCCGTCGAGATAGAAACCGCTGCTTTTTGAGCAGAAGTGATAATGCGCTCAGACTTGTAAAGACCTTCATGTTTAACTTCTTCGATTTGAGTTTGAATCTGTTGGTAAAATGCAGAAGACATTGCCCATTCCTTCCTAGTTATTATTCAGCAGCATCGCGCGCCGCTTTATGTAGGGATGTAAACGATTTCAATTCTATCATTTACACTGTAAAACTTATGTCACCATTCTAGTTGAACATCGGTGTTTCGATTATCCCTCCAGTTGGAAAAACATTAATGAACCTGAGGCATGAATAATAGTTCATCCCAGTGACACAGGGCACATTAACGCCCCTCTCTTGTTCTTTTTAACGCCATATCCACCGAAAATTCGACCTGATTTCACTTTCATATCAAATCTCAATTTTTAATCTCAAAACAATATAGTGGTGAATTACTATTTCTCTCAGAATGTGCGGCCGTTACACAAATGCCCAAGATAAGATGAGAAACAAGCCCATGACACTATCCGACCACATCATTCAAGAAGCCTTCGAAAACGACTGGCAAACCTGTTTTACATTAGCATATGCTCTCAGCCTAAATACCATCAATGGAGAGCAGTCTAGAACATATAAATGATTAAGGTAACACAACAGCCTCTAGTCAAAGATCAACGCACTCGGCTAAGTACTGTTGCCCTTTACGGTCAGACAGTACCTTACCGTCTTTGATCGTCACGATTCGCTTAGTTCGTTCAGCAAGCGAATTATCATGTGTCACGATAATCAATGTTCGTCCCTCCGCGTGAAGACGATTAAACAAAGCCTCTATCTCTGCGCCAGATTTTGAATCTAGCGCCCCTGTTGGTTCATCCGCTAAGATGATTTGCGGATCGTTGACCAAGGCTCTCGCAATCGCCACTCTCTGCTTTTGACCACCAGAAAGCTGGTTTGGTTTGTGGTCGAGACGATCCCCTAGCCCGACTTGCTCTAGCAATTTTGCGGCGCGCTGGCGACGTTCTTTGGCTTTCATACCAGAGTAAACCAACGGCAGTGCCACGTTGTCCAACGCTGTCGCGTATTCCAATAAGTTAAAGCTTTGGAAGACAAAGCCTATCTTTTGGTTACGAATACTGGCTAGCTCGTTCGGGCTTAAACTCGCGACGTTTTGACCACCCAATTGGTATTCACCATCGGTCGGTTTATCTAAGCAACCAAGCATGTTCATCAGGGTCGATTTACCCGAGCCCGACGGACCAAGAATGGAAAGAAACTCACCTTGATTGATGATCAAGTCGACGCCGTCTAGCGCACGCACTTCCGCCTCTCCGCTTGAGTAATATTTACAAATGTTGGTCAAATCAACCAGTGACGTGTTCGACATCTTGTCTCCAGAATTATTGTTATTCACTTTGTAGTGCCTCCAACGGGCTCACTTTTGCGGCGCGATTTGCGGGCAGCCATGCAGAAGCGACACCAATAAACACCAAGGTGGAAATCACAATCGCAACAACAACCCAAGACAGCTCAGGGACCGGTTTCCCGAGGTGTTCATAGAAGGTGTTGCCTTCTAGGTTTATGGCGCTGATGGCCGATACAAGTGCGTACGTTACACCTAACCCCAATACACCACCGAGCATCATAGTCATCAGTGATTGCACTAGGTAGTGAAGACGAATGGCCGTGGGCGTGGCACCGACTGCCATGCGCACACCGATGTCTCGGGTGGAACGTTTTACGGTCGCGTACATCACATTCGCAATCCCGACGCCCGCCACGGCCAGCGTGACAAAGCCAATGATGCCAAGAAAACTTTGTAGACCAACTAAGAACTGTTGCATGCTTTTCTGTTTCAGGAACATGTCTTCCACTTGGACGACTTGCTCGTCACTCACACTGGCGCCATGTTTACGAGCAATCACCTGACGAATAGTCTTTGCCAACTTTTCACGATCAGCATGAGCTTGCGGCTCGACATTGATGGCTCCAATATCACTATTAGAATGAAAGCGTTGCCACGTGGCTAACGGCACAAAGCTGGCGTAGTTGATTTGGTCACCCTGCTCAACTTCGGCGCTGTTTTTCTTCAACACGCCAATCACAGTGAACTCTTCACTGCCAATCTTGACCTTTTCACCGACCGGATTGGTTTGCAGTGTCACAGGAGCAAACCAACTGAAGTCTTCATTAGGATTAAACAGATCCGCGGCGAGTGAATAACCCAACACAACCACCTTACGCATCTGCTTTTGGTCGAGCGGATTGAGCCAACGACCACCATCCATTGGGATTAAGTTGGTCATAGATGCGAAGTCTGTCGTGACAGCTAGTGGCTTTTGCCATATTCCTCGATCACCGACCGTAATGCGCTCATCCCAAACTGCGGTTGGCGCAACGCTTTTCACCTCTGGCAGGGCTTTAATTACGTCGGTATCGTCGGCTTTTAAGGTTAGAAACTTACCTTGGTGGAAGACGCCATAATCAACGGTCGCCATGCCTCCGGTTAAGTAAATCAGATTACCGTTGCCATTTTGCGCAGTTCTCAATACACCCTGACGAATGCCCTCGCCCACCGCCAGCATGCCCGCGATACACAAGGTCGCCCATGCCACAGCAAGAATGGTTAAACTCAAACGCAGCTTTTCTGCTGCCAATTCCTGAAAGATTTGTCTCATTGGTAGCAACATATTTACGCCCTCGCACTTAATGCTATTACGGGGGTGAGACGCGATGCTCGCCTTGCCGGAAAGTAAGACGCCAGCAACGCCAGAACTAGCGTAACTAACAGTGACCAAGCGATAGAGTCTGGCGTGATAACCGGAAAGCCTAACCACTCTGGTAAGGTAATGGAGCCAAGCAATGCGACCACTAAATAAGCAACCATTAAGCCGAGAGCTGTACCGACCGCCACCAAAATGAGCCCTTCAAGGATGAACTGGTTGAGTATGGATTTTTGCGTTGCACCAATCGCCAAGCGCACGCCGATTTCTCGCGTTCGTTCTGTCACAGAGAGGAACATAATATTTGCGACACCAAGAGCGCCAACGGCCATGGTCATCGCACCGCTTGCCCCAAGGAAGATTTGAATGCCACGGAAAATACCCGTGATCACCGCTGCGCCCTCACTGAAGTCTGGCAAGTTAATCGCTTCTTTGTCGGTTGGGTCGAAGTGCAATTGCTTGGCATAGAAGTTAACAATGGCTTGTCGGAATGCGTCGCCATCCATACCGTCGACAGGCTTGAGTAGCAGCATCCAAGGTTTGGCATCCCACAAATCAAGGTAGGTAGTTTGAGGGATGAAGACTTTACGGCTATCACCAAATGAAATGCCCGCATCTTCGTCTTTCATAATGCCGATGACCAAAAATGGCACGCCATTAACTTTGGCCATTTGACCGATACTGATTTCACCCATCTTGGCAATTTGGTCGCCCAAAATCGCTACGCGAGTGTGATTGGCAATATCACTGGGTGACAGATTACGCGAACCCGATTCCAACTTGCGTTGAATCAATGAGAAATAGTACGGGTCTATGCCACTAACGAAACTCGTTAGTTTTTGGCCTTTTTCATTGGTGATGTTTGCATCCCACTTGGCATACACACTGGATGCAGATTTCACAAAGTCAGATTGTTTGATCATATCGACTTTATCCTGCGGGATCTGAATCTGACGTCGTAAAGGTAAGCCGTGCCAAGGTTTGCTGGTGTTCGATGGAAACGCGACTTGCACATTATTGACCATAAACGACAACTGCTGAGTTTGATGGCGATAAAAGCCCTCTCCCAGCGCAATCAGAACCACCACAGATATTACGCCCCACGCAATGGCAATGATCGCGAGCATGCTTT
The DNA here is from genome assembly GCF_050337445.1 of Vibrio minamisatsumaniensis. Classification (NCBI taxonomy): domain Bacteria; kingdom Pseudomonadati; phylum Pseudomonadota; class Gammaproteobacteria; order Vibrionales; family Vibrionaceae; genus Vibrio; species Vibrio minamisatsumaniensis. The sequence continues at coordinate 6,413 of NZ_JAKJSY010000084.1, forward strand.
TCATGCGATGTGCCATCAGCGTTTGCCATGTTTGCTGCAATAAGGTTTGCTGCAATAAACTGGTCATGAATTAAACGCTCGAGAGATCAGTGCCATAGTGTCGTCATCTAACTTACCTGCGGTTTGCAACAAGCCGATACGCTGACGCCAATAGTTATACAAATAGGTTTGTAGGCTGTTTTTCGCCTCAAACAAGCTGTTGTGTGCACTAATCACTTCTGATACTTCGAGCAGACCCGCATCATAAAGCTTCTCTTTGCTGCGCAGCACTTTCTCACGAGAAGTAACCAATTCGTCTGCCATCAAAACTTGGTTCCAGTTGATGTCGACTTGAGTGAACTGCTGGATCACGCGCTTTTGAATATCGATTTCCACTCGACGTAGATCTTGCTTTGCACTTAGGGTATTGAGTGACGCCTCATCAACTCTAGCTCGTGTTGCGCCGTTCAAATCAATGGGCACACTGAGTGTAATGCCTGCATTGAACTCGCCGTCTTTACGTCGGTCATCATCGTTGTAGCCAACGTTCCCTTTTAACGTTGGGTAATACCCACCTTGTGCAGAATCTTTAGCAAATTCACTGGCTTTCACGTTTTGCACGGCCACTAAAAGCTCTGGACTACTGTCCTTCGCGAGCTTTAACCATTGCTCTTGAGAGTCCACCAACAAGGCCGGTTGAACAAGCGAATCAGTACGAATTTGATCGACGTTTTGCGGGATTTGATTGATCAACGCAGCCAGTTCCGCTCGCTTCACTTCTAAATCAGAACGCGCATTCAAGATACCGACTCTATCCGCAACTTGTGTTGCTCGAATCTCTTCTACATCCACCGATTTCACTTTACCCGCGAGGTAACGCTTCTCAATGATCTTCAACAGTTTGTTGCCTTCTTCCAACTTGGATTGCACCAACTGTAAATCCCCCTGCGCGCTTGCCACATCCAAATACGATGAAAGCAATCTTCGTGCTAATTCATTATGGGATTGAGCCAGTTTAAGCTGAGCTTTGATGTAGTTGGCATTCGCTTGGTCTAGATCCGACCACAAACTGCTGTCCCAAATGGTTTGAGAAAGCGATGCCCCATAACTATTGGTATTGTCGGTAGATTCGCTCCAATTCGCTGATGCTGTCGCACTCAAACCGGGTAAGAGTGAACTACGGCTTGCATCAACACCCACTTCGCCAAGTTGAACACCAATTTTGGCTTTCTCGTAGTTTGGGTCACTTTGCTTCGCCTGCTGCCACGCTTGTTCAATCGAGATGGCATAGCTTGGTAAGCTGAATGTGGCGGCCAGAATCGCGCATCCGATTTTAGATAAGTTTCGCTTAGCCATGCGCGACTCCCATCATCATGCTGTTATCGATGATTTCTTCGTCTAGCTTAACGCCGTCCAACACTTCTACGTTGATGCCATCCGACAAACCAAGCTTCACTTTTTGTGTGTGAAAACCTTGCTCTGAGTTATCTGGAATCAATACGTTTGGTGTATCGCCATCAAATTGCAGTGCTCGTTCTGGCAAGGTTAATACGTCCTCAGATTTCTTCAGTATGATTTGTGCAGTGGATGAGAAGCCCGAACGCAGTAAGATCTCTTTCGGGATCTTCAGTTCGCCAACTTCCACTTCAAATCCGTTATCAAAGCTTTTTGCCGTCGCGTTACCTTCTGGTGAGTTAAGGTTCTCTGATTGGATCGCAACTTTGGTTAACAAACCGGAAATTTCCATATCAGGATAAGGCGCAACGGTAAGTAATACAGGCATGCCCAGTGAAAGCTGCGCGGCATCGTGCTCGCTGACGCTGCCTTTGAAGATCAGACTGTTCATGTCCGCCAGAGACATCATTTCTGTCGCGGCTTGGCTAGATTCGGTCGAGATGATTGGTTCACCGACTTCGACTTTGCGGTTTAATACTGTGCCATCAATTGGTGCATAAATGGTTGAGGTTAAACGAGCGTCACCAATGGAGACTTCACCGCTGCGAATTAATTCGAGGTTCTGGCGTTTTTGCAGTACATTCGCTTGAGCCGATTTCACGGTTGAACGCGCACTAACGTATTCATCGTAATTCTTTGGAATGATGTCTTGCTTCACCAAGCTTTCAAGGTTTGCCAGCTTTTGTTTAGCGGATTCTAAGTCGGCCTCGCTGCGCATTAGATCTGTTGATGCGTCGGTTAATGCTTGCGGCGTCGGGTTCGGGCGAACCTTAATCAATGCTTGACCTTGCTTGACTTTCTCACCGACCTCCACGTACATCTCGCCCACGATGCCATCGATTTGCGACTTAATAGACACCGAGTGCGCTGGGACAATATTGCCGACCGCTACCGCTTGTTTTTCAATGGTTCCCTTTTCCACCGCCAGCGTTGGAAACGCCTCTGGTTGAGTGGAAGATTGCAGATAAAAATACGCGCCGCCGCCAAGCAATGCAACGCTCGCAGCAGAGACAAGCCAAATTTTCGCCATTATTGATACCGATTATTTTTGTATAGTCTTGTGACCATCTGATGAACATAAAGTTCTAGAATCATATCGGCTTTAATGTCGCGAGTTTGTAATATTTGGTATGGCTATGTCAGATAACTATTGACAGTAAGTTAGATGGATAGTCCACTAAGTCGCATGAGTCTAAATGTTGCCGGGCGTTAGGTGATTTGATCAAATGCATTGAGCTGAAGAAGAGGCAGATCGACAGTTAAACATCATCACGACTAATTTTACTTTTGCCAATTAATGAAACTAATTCACAAATCTTGTCGAATCACTCACAATAACCATTACGCTCATTGCTGACTCTTATGGATACTTATGGTCAATCCCAAACTCATCGCCCTACTTCCCGATCTCGCCTCATTTATTTTAGTGGTCAATGAAGGCAGTTTTACTGCGGCCGCCAAGCAGTTAGGAGTCACCCCTTCTGCACTCAGTAAGCTAATTACACGTTTAGAGAAGGCGCTGTCGGTTAAGCTATTTGAACGAACCACCCGTACACTTATTATCACTCAGGCTGGCCAATTGGTTTACGACCAGAGTGTGGTCATGATTAACGCAGCACAGCAAGCCGTTGAGCTATCGACGTCGGATCATACCGAGCCTTCTGGCTCACTCACCGTGGCCGCGCCAGAAGCGTTTTTGAACTCTGTACTTCAGCCTTTTGTCGTGCCATTTCTGAATCAGTATCCAGAGATCCAACTTAAGTTACGCGCTGCTGATGGTGATATCGACATACTACGCCAAGGTATCGATATTGCGTTCCGTCTTACCGACAAACCCGATGAGAGCTTGGTACTCAAAGAGCTAGGTAAGACTAACTTGGTACTTTGCGCCAGTCCTGGTTATTTGGGCTATAAAGGGACACCTTCTCACCCGACAGATCTTAGTCAACACGATTGTCTGTACCTTGCAGAAACGGATAAAGACCACATTTGGGACTTTCTCAAAGATGATGAGTTTCATACCGTCTCCGTTAGTGGTCGATACGCAGTGAACCACTCTCAAATGCGACTTAAAGGCGTGAAAGAAGGATTGGGGATTGGCATCTTCCATGACTTCGTGATTCAAGATGCAATCGCTGAAGGCAGCGTCGTTCAAGTATTGAATGACTGGACCATTAAGAGTAACTATCACGGTGCAATCGCCATGCAATTTGCTCAAACCAAATACATGCCGGCTCGACTGCGAGTGTTCATCGATTATGCGATGGAGCACTTAAGCAATAAGTTAGCCGGAGAATCACCGATCTAATAGTATTGCCGTTCCATCGTGACTCCTGAGAGTGACGGCAGACAACAAAAAACGCCGCCTTACCACCCGGGATAAGGGCAAGGTAAGGCGGCGTTTAGAAATCGAATCTTGTGGTTTTGCTGTTTGCTATACCAATCACAGTAAGTACGTGTTCAGGAATAGCGTAGGGAAAAAGCTTGACAATAAGGCCGCTCTTTTCGACAAGCACCTTCGCTAAGTCGTTATTCTACAATCAAAAATTCTAACGAGGTTATCGAGGTTTTTAACAAACTATGATGACCCGTTATTGACTACGATTGGTATTACGTATTGAGCCAGCAAAATCTCTAGATAAGCAAATTAACCGAAGATCTTACTCCAGATACTTGGGTTACGCTTATCATGGTACTCCTTACGAAGGCCGTCAATAGTACGCAGTTCTTGCTGTGCCGATTCTAAGTCACCTTGGTCTAGCTTCTGCTCAATGCTATCCAGTGATGCGCTGATCTTTTTAAAGCCTTCCATGAAGTTCTTTTCTTTTTCTACTGGGTACACACCCGTTTTCAGTTCTGCAACAAGCGTGTCTAAACGAACGATCGGTTTCTGCATCTCTTCAATGCTTTGAGCTTCTGCTGCTTGTTTGAATGCAAGCTTCATTTCTTGCATGTTTTTCTTCAGGTCAACGTTTGCAAATGCGTTGCCAGACATTACTGCAGCAGCGATTAGGCCAGATAAAAGAATTGAGCGAGTTTTCATTGTTTCTCCAAGTGAAACTGTGACTTTGAAGATAGCGCCATCATTATTACAGCGCTTCGACTTTATTATTTTCCGGCTAGTGTATACAAAAATAGGCCACGCACAAAAATTGATTGTGTCGAAATGCAAACCCGCCGACATTCTCTTAAACAAGTGCTGAGTATTCTGAGATCTCGTTGCGACCACGTAGCGCCAAAAATGACAAGAATTGCTGCGGTGAATGAGTGATCACTTTATTCGAATCCACACCCACTTCGTCAAGTAAGGAAGAGACAAGATCCAATCCTCCGACATCTAGGCAAAAATGCGCATCACTTCCCGTGGTAATAAACGCCCCTTTCTCTTTGGCTATTCTTGCAATTTCATAACAGCGATCAATACTGCCTACACGGCTATTGCCTTTAAGTGTCGTGTTATTAATTTCGATGGCAACATTATGTTCCACCGCACACTGAACCACAGCTTCAAAATCGAAATCAAAATTCGGGTTCCCTAAGTGACCCAGTGCATCGACCCGACCACTCTTAATCACATTCAACAGAGCTTGTGTGTGAGTTGCGACATCCGATGGGCAAAAGACAGGCTCGTGGAAACTCGCGATCACCCAATCTAAGTTCTTATCAACGCTCGGATGAATGTCGATTTCACCCTGAGTGTTGATGATATTCGACTCGACACCACGGATGATTGCAACGTCTTCGATAAAACGAGGAAGCACTCGTTGGTTACTGAAAAACCAATAGTGTGGCGCGCCTGGCATCGACTCCGAATGGTCTGTGGTACAAAACATGGCTAACCCATTTTGTTTTGCCAACTTAGCGTTTTCAATCAACGTGCTGTAAGCATGACCGCTCGCGTACGTGTGGGTGTGGGTATCTACTTTAAGTTCCATCAATCAATGCCCTTAAACTTGGTCTCTAAACGTTTTCAGAACGGTATCCCTGAACCATATCATGAAACGGGTTGCCTTATGGCAATCATGCGACCAGTTTATCAGTTGAAAGTGACAATTAGCACTTAAACATCAGACTTTATTGTCGTATCACTTAGTCACGACCAAGCATCACGTACTCACATCAGAACTCAACACCGTAGTGTCGCTGAATTGAGTGTTGCTTGCGGCGGCGGATTAACGCGGCGATGTTTTTTCACAACTAGCATATTGGTCATACTCGCAACGACAATCAAATGAATACCGATTAACTGCTGAGTAGAAAATACGTCATCAAAAAATAAAACCTGCCATAACGCACTAAACAACATGTTAGTGAAAATTAAGGGGGCCAGTTGAGAACCACTGTCTGCTAACTGATAGGCTTTCGAGCGAAAGATTTGCGTATTAATGATCAATAGGGCTAAGCCAATTACGCCAAGTCCAGTCCAACGTAAGTTATCAAAAGACAATAAAGCCTCTAAAGTACCATCACCTGCACGATCAATAACCGATGATAGCGACGTAAACACCACCATAGGTATCGCGATTATTGCAGCGAATAAAAAGGTCCATGCGTTAAGCTCTGCGGGTGTCAGCTTCATCTTAGATGCGCGATATAAGCTGACTTGAGATCCAGAGTTAAACATCCCCGCCAATAATCCTAATAACAGTGCAGGTCGAAAGAACGCTGAGCCAAATTCAAACGTTGACCAATCCCCTGCCAATCACTACACCGAAGAAAGTTATCGTTAAACACACGATCGTCACGGGGTGAATTTTTGTCCCGAATATTAATTTTTCTAACAACGGAATAAATAACGGCCCCATACTAAACAACACAGTGCCTTCAACAAGGGTTAAAGTTTGCAAAGACGTAAGAAAACACCACTGGCTCGCCACCATAAAGATCGCTCGCATCACCAATGGCTTGCACATATCTAGCGAAGGTTTTGTGATTTTATAAAACATCAAGAATAAGAATAACAGCAGACTGGGCAGAAAAAAGCGCACCAAACTCAGCAATGAAATAGACATCGCTTCAGATAGATATTTGGCCATTAAACCACTTAAAGACAAACTGAACGTAGACAGCAACATGAAAGCTGTCGCCTTGGTAATATTCGACATCATTATCACCTCCTTTGGCCGATACTTTAGAGGCGTGACGAGATTAAAAATAGCGAGTAATATTAACCACAACTGTAAGGAAAACTTACCAATGAAAAAACTCGTTCCGCTTAAATCTATTTATGCTTTTGTTGCTGTGGCTGAGACAGGCAGTATGACCGAAGCGGCTCGCGTATTGTATGTGAGTCACTCCGCCGTGAGTCAGGCCATCAAGTCATTGGAACAACAGGTCAATAAACCTCTATTTCAACGAGTCGGTCGCCGCGTTGTTCTTAATGCCGCAGGTAAGCGATATTACCGAAAGATCGCTCCGGCGCTCGAGCAAGTGATTGAGGCAACCGAAGAGCTGGCCAAAACACCCAACGATCATCGCATTACCCTCAACATGGTGAATTCACTCGCGATGCACTGGTGGATACCACGAGTTCCCGAATTTCAAGCGTCCGCTCCCTCACTGGATATTCGTATTTCTACGTTAACGGGCCCTTTCGATATTGAGCAAGAAGGGGTCGATGTTGCACTCGTCCATGGCAAGCCAAATGAATGGCAACAGTATTACTGCGAGAAACTGGGCGACGATGATCTGGTCTTGGTGTGCAGCCCTGCTCTATTGAAAAACCAGACCGAATTAACCGTTGAGCAACTGGTTAAACAAAACTCAACCATTGGTGTTTTTAACCTCCGGCGACAACACGACTGGCAAGTGTGGTGTGATAACTACCAAATCCCAATGCCCAAATTTCATAGTAATCTAACTTTTGATGTCTCCATTCAAGCTGTGCAAGCTGCGACTCGTTCATTAGGTGTGTTGGTTACACATCGCTTGTTTGTGAAAGATGACATCAGCCATGGGATGCTCGTCGAACTGGGTAAACCGGTTGCTAACCCGCACCAAGATTTCTACTTTGTTTGCCCAAAGAATAAATTAACGCAAGAAAGTGTGCTAAAACTGAGGGCATGGTTAAGAAGTGAATTCGCACGTTCAGATCAGAGTTCAAACATTAATACGATGAACGATAGCGAATAACATGCCCTATTGAACATCAACAATGAACAGACAAGAGGACAATATGATTATTACCACCACACAATCTGTCGAAGGCAAACGCATTGTCGACTATAAAGGGGTTATTGCCGGAGAGGCGATTCTAGGGGTTAACGTTTTTAAAGATATGTTTTCAGGCATTCGCGACTTTGTCGGGGGCCGTTCTGGCACCTATGAAAAAGAACTGGAAAAAGCCCGTAACTTCGCCTTTAAAGAGTTAGAGCAAAAAGCCATTGAAGCGGGTGCAAACGCTGTAGTGGGTGTCGATATCGATTACGAAGTATTAGGGACCGGGAATGGCATGTTGATGGTATCCGCAAGCGGAACCGCCGTCGTTGTCGCCTAATCGAGCAAAACCTTAACGACTTGATAGCTTGATAATTTAAGAACTTGATAGATTGGGTAATAAATCACTTAAGCACCTAAACAGCCAGATGATTTTATGAAAACTCGTTCCAACCCTTTGGTGAGTAATCGTCTAAGGGTTGGAACGATGATAAGCCATGGCTGAATTTGGCTTGAATCTATTTAACTGGTGCGACTTTTTTGCTCAGAGAGCAGGTCATCAAATGAGGCAACTCTCGTCAAAAATGCCGCTTTGTTTTCAGGCGAGATTGAACTGGCTAAAGGCAAGTTAGCTTTCATTGAATCCACCGCTCTTCCACGCACCAAGACTTCAAAGTGTAGATGAGGCCCCGTTACACGGCCTGTCGAACCAGACAGCGCAATTTTCTGACCACGCTTGACCTGTTGTCCTTTCTTAACGAGGAACCGACTTAGGTGCAAGTAACGAGTCTTATAAACACTATTATGCTCAATCACGATGTATTTCCCCGCATAGGGGTGGTTACGAATAGCGATAACCTGACCATCACCAGTTGAATAAACCGGAGAGCCGACGGGGGTTGCGAAATCAGTACCATTATGAGGGGATATACGTCCAGTCACTGGGTGTTTTCTAAACGGATTAAATGGCGAAGTGATTCTTCGGAATTGTTTATCTATCGGGTAACGATTGAAAGCTTGCTCAAGGCTGTTCCCTTCTCTATCGTAAAAACGCCCATCAGGAGCAAGAAACGCAGCCACTTCCTTGCCTCTTAACGTAATCGATATCCCCTGCACTTCTGTTTTTCCTGTTAGCTGGTCACCAGTGTATTGCTCATTCACCAATACGTTAAACTTATCACCCGCTCTTAACTGCTTTGAGAAGTTAATTTTATCTCTTAACGTTCGAGTAATACTCGCGATCTGCGCCGTCGTTAAGCCCGATTTATACGCCGATGCAGAAAAACTGCCGAGCACTGTACCGGAGTAAAGCTTTTCTTTCCATTTACTCGGCAACTCCACAAATTGGTAGCTAAAATGGCCATCATCATTTCTTTTAAAGATCGCTTGTTCAACCAAACTCTCGTGATAAATCAATTCAACTAAATCTCTCGACTCACTATCCAAAATCAGCTCTAGACGATCACCCGGCTTGATCGTGTCGAGTTTCAAAGACTCAAGATCCGCCTCCATCACCTTATAAACCGTTCCATAAGGCAGGTGCAAAGATGAGAATATCGTACTGAGTGTATCGCCAACCTTCACGAAGTAATGCACTTTCATTCGCTTTTGGGCGCTAATATTTGAGTCAGAATGTGAGCTTGATAACTCCCTTTTATGAGCGAATGAGCCTTCATAAGGGGTAATTTGGATTGAAATATCTTTGGGTGGTTCGGATTGAAAATAGAGCAAAACAGACAGTGAAAATGCACTGATAGCAATAATGATCAGGCCAATACGGAAGAACTTCATAAAATACTTTACGGTTATAACAGGGAACTTATTATGTGTTATAACATAACAATTAATTCAAGAGAATAAACACGATGTAAAAAGCGTTCTATAAATCAACTCATCTAAAATGTATCGCTCTTCAGTGGCCTGTCTAAGTACGCCTTGTCAGAGTATTTTACCTCTTCGTTCGCAAAGCTCATCACGCTAACCACAGTGATAAAGACCACCAATAAGACTCAAGCATTTTACATTCCTTGTACCTCTAATTGTTTAATTCACGGTATCTCGTCATAGCCAAACAACCGGGTTAACGAACATCCATGTGACCAGCAAAAAAGTGGTTTACTGGGCCATGTCCTTTCCCGATCTCCAGTTCATCAGCATGCGCAATCGCCTGTGAAATATATTGTTTTCCTAGATCAACCGCCTCTGTGAGCGTGTTGCCTTGAGCGAGAAAAGAAGCAATTGCGGAAGAGAGCGTACAACCCGTCCCATGGGTATTTTTTGTATAAAAGCGCTTAGCTTGAATCAACGTTGACGTCGCGGGTAGAATCAGTAAATCATTACTGTTCTCATCCTTCTCCAAATGACCACCTTTTAACAGTACCGCTTTGGCACCCAAAGCGCGCAGATCTTCAATCATGGTCTGCATTTCTTGTTCGCTTTCAGGCCGAGCTTTGCCCGTGAGCGCGGCACCTTCTGGTAAGTTAGGCGTGATGATGTCTGCCAGTGGGATCAGCTCTTGCTTGAGTGTCATGATGGCTGATTTTTCTAATAGAAGATCACCACTCGTTGCCACCATGACAGGATCAATCACTAAGTGCTTGGGTTGATATTGCTTCATTTTTTCAGCGACAACTTGAATGATTTGCGCATCCGCCAACATGCCGACTTTTACTGCCACGATATCAAGGTCAGTAAAGACAGCATCTAACTGGCTCGCAACGTGATCGAGCGGGATAGAAAAAATAGCTGAAACACCTTGGGTGTTCTGCGAAGTAATCGCGGTAATCACTGAACAAGCAAAACTGCCTGTTGCTGATATCGCTTTAATATCAGCCTGAATGCCTGCACCACCACCACTGTCAGAACCCGCAATGGTTAAAACAATCGGCGTTTTGACCGACAAAGGTTGGTCTGCTGAGGCGTGAGTATTGCTTGGTAATATTTGAGAATTGGAATGCAGTATCATGGTCTCTCCTACGGTCTAAAAGACGTATGAGAACCGAACTTTGGCCACAAAAATTGTTGATAGGTGAAACCAATAAGAGATCATGGTTGAGTCACGCTGCGGGCAAAGTCATCATAGTTCCCTACGCCAGTGTTAACTGAATCAGGTTCAACGGGTCTCGAATAACGATCTCAGCAAACACCAACTAAGGTATACGCCCCCCGACTATTGATAACGATAGTAACAGTACTCTCTTGAACGAGATACTGGTTTTACTGCTTTATGAGAATGATTGATGGTGAAATATCACTCGCCGAGATTAAACGACTTGACGCCATACTTGCCATCATCAAGCACAAAAAAAGTCGTTAAACAGGCTAATACTGTATTTTAACGACTTTTTCATTGTATGGTGATTACGCTAAACAATATGAGTATTAGCCCACATTCACTCACTTATTTTTGAAGTTGCTCTTTGGCTGCTTCAACTTTCGAGAAGTCTAGACCGAGTTCTTCAACCGCTTTGATCCGCACCAGAAGTTTTGGACACCGAGTTAAGTGAGTACAATCACTAACGAGGTGAACAATGACAACTAAGAAAACACGAATCAAACATGCTCCTGAATTTAAAGCCGAAGCGCTTAAGTTAGCAGAGAAAGTCGGTGTCTCTGCTGCCGCACGACAGCTTTCGCTATATGAATCTCAAATTTATGGGTGGCGTAAAGCCGTCAAAAAAGATGCGAAAATCAGCGATAGAGAAAGGGAGCTCGCCACTGAAAATGCCAAACTCAAACGATTATTGGCAGAGCAAGCTGAA
>NZ_JAKJSY010000085.1:0-17662 GCF_050337445.1 Vibrio minamisatsumaniensis
TCAGCTTGCTCTGCCAATAATCGTTTGAGTTTGGCATTTTCAGTGGCGAGCTCCCTTTCTCTATCGCTGATTTTCGCATCTTTTTTGACGGCTTTACGCCACCCATAAATTTGAGATTCATATAGCGAAAGCTGTCGTGCGGCAGCAGAGACACCGACTTTCTCTGCTAACTTAAGCGCTTCGGCTTTAAATTCAGGAGCATGTTTGATTCGTGTTTTCTTAGTTGTCATTGTTCACCTCGTTAGTGATTGTACTCACTTAACTCGGTGTCCAAAACTTCTGGTGCGGATCACATCTAAAAGAACATCTGAATGATGATGGGGTATTGTTTGGTAGTACAATTTTGGGCAAGGGTACAAAACCAAACTTTTTCGCTAAAAAATTGATGGGTGTTTACAATAAAAAAGGAATATTTAGTAACCATAATGATGACTTAGAATCATTAGTGGCATCGTTAAATGAGCACTTTACAGATGTAAAAGTGGAAATGATAGGATGTGTTGCGTTGTTCTCAGGTAAAAAAATATAACCAATGCATCAACACTATTTACTACACTCGGCAATCTCAGATTACCGGGTGTTTCTCGTTTTAAGGCGTCAATTTTAAGTATAATTGCATAGTAGTAAACGTGTTATGCAGGCGTTAGTGATCTGCTCCAGTCAGACTGGACACCACATTAAGCGACATATTGTTTTTCAAAGTTAACTGGGCTTAGATACCCAAGAGCACTGTGCCTTCTTGTTCGATTATAATCAACTTCGATATATTCAAAAAGTGCTTGGCGCATCTCTTCTCGCGTCATTATCGGCTCGTATTGGATGGCTTCTACTTTCATTGAGTGGAAAAAGCTTTCAACACAGGCGTTATCCCAGCAATTTCCCTTCCTACTCATACTTTGTTTTAAATTATGAGCTGCGATTAAGTCTCGGTAGTCTTTTGAGCAATATTGGCTGCCTCTATCACTATGGATAATCATTCCTTCTGGCATGCCTCTGCGGAACAAAGCCATTGATAGCGCATTACAGACAAGAGTTGCGGTCATTCTTGTACTCATTGACCAACCAACGACTTGCCGTGAATACAGGTCGATAATAATAGCTAAATACATCCAGCCTTCGCTAGTCGCGAGATAGGTGATATCTCCAGCCCATTTTTGATTTGGGGCTGTCGCATTAAAGTCTTGGTCAAGCAAGTTCGGGACAACGGGAAGCCTATGCTTGCGGTGCTCGTTTCGTTGAGTGACTTTATTGCGATTATCAATCCAGTAATAAAACCCACTTCGAGAAACCCTAAACACCTTAGCCATACGGACAATCCTATATTGCATAAGGTGTTCGAGTATAAACTCATAGCAATCTACTTTAGATTTTTCGCGAAGTAGGTGGCGGCCTTTTTTTCGATATCTAGCTCTTCAGCTTGCTCTGCCAATAATCGTTTGAGTTTGGCATTTTCGGTGGCGAGCTCTCTTTCTCTATCACTGACTTTCGCGTCTTTTTTGACGGATTTACGCCATCCATAGGTCTGGGATTCATATAACGATAGCTGCCGTGCAGCCGCAGTGACTCCCACTTTCTCTGCTAACTTAAGTGCTTCAGCTTTAAATTCAGGAGCATGTTTGATTCGTGTTTTCTTAGTTGTCATTGTTCACCTCGTTAGTGATTGTACTCACTTAACGCAGTGTCCAAAACTTCTGGTGCGGATCATACTAAGTAAATCTGTAGATCCGTACAGTGCAATAATAGCATCAACAATTTGGGGCGTTGGTGTTTAGCGTTGTTATGTTCTATGAATACAGAAAAAACACGCCAAGACTGCTGAATGTTTTGATAATAATCGAAATGGAYAATTAATCTTTATTATTATTTTCTAATAAAGCATGGTATCCATAAAGAAAATGCTTTACTCGTGCTCTTATAATATTATTAATATCTTCAGGTAGTTGCATAAGATAGATCCAGCGACGTATACCCATATAGAAGAAACTTGAATGGAATCCCCAAATTATTTCAATATCAATTTCCGAAGGGGCTGGATCTAACCCATGTGCTACCCTAATTTCGCGTAAGATAGGAAAAAATATCTTTTCTTTTAGAAGTTGAGTATAGTTTTTGTTGAACTCTGGATTACTTAATGCAGTAAAAATGAATAATCGAACCCAATCATTTCGTAAAATAGCCGAAGTGTATTCTTCTATGTAGTTGATCAACCTTTCTTCTATAGACTGTTTGTGGTCAGATAGTGAAATTTCCCATTGAGGGTTCCAGCGAGAAACAAACACTTCATGATGAACTCGTTCAATCAATGCATCCTTACTTCCAAAATATCGATATATCAGCGGTTGGGTAACACCTATATTTTTAGCTAATTCACGTGTAGTGACGCTAAACCCATTTTGAGCAAAACATTCGATTGCTCGTTTGATAATGTAAGTCTCGCGTTCTGTCGCAGTCATGTATTTCGTAATAACTTTTTCCGACTTTTGGATCATGCTGTTTGAATCTTGGGCTTGAATGAGTGCTGTTTTCTTTGTCATACCTATCTACTCTGGTTTGTTCTGATGACGATAATTTATGAATCTAATGATACTTGCCGTTAATGTAAATAGTTTCATTATGGAGTGTGACGTGATCACATGTGCAACAATAACAAAAAAGATTGAATTTCAATTGACATTACAAGTGTTATCTTGATGGCTGATTTTTAGCAAATTCAAAGAGGGTAATAAACGTGGGTGTACACAGTCAAGGTTCAATTAGTTTGGACACCGAAGTATCGTTTCAGGATTTTGAAGAACAACGCAGATAAAGAGCTGTATCTGCGCATAAACGTTGATTGAGGTATTGAAAGACAAAGTGGTCTTAAGGTTTATGGCGAAGGTGAAAACATGGGACGGGTGGCAAGCGTAGAGTCTGGTCATTAATCATCACAGCTGACGAATTTAATTCCCTAGCGATATAATTTAATTTGTCAATATCTTTACTGAATACTGAATACTGAATACTGAAACGAAAATAGAGTGTGATTAGCTTGCTCTATTGCATCACCAATGTTTGAGTATGAATAGAGTGCGATCACAGGTCCGAATATTTCTTGTTGTGTCACTTTCGATTCTTGAATACACCACGTGCGTTATCAAAAGCCAGAGCGATATCATTTTGATCACTTAACTCTACTGAACTAAAAGCTCGCTAGAATAAGGGTTTCTTACTATGTGAATGCGTTGTTCATTACTTGATGGGCTATTAGCAATAAATGAGGTCTTAACAAAATTCATAATTAGATCCCTTTATTAGGCTTTTGCCATTCTTTATACTCACTATCATGGAAGATAAGTTCAATAGTTATCTTATTCGGGTCCGTGAAAAAAACTTGGTGCTCAAATATGTTTGGAACAGTACGTTCGAAGTAATTCCAGTCAAAAATTTCTATTTTTTCTAAGAGTGATGCATAACCCTCTATGCGAAATGCAAGATGATCAATTCTTCCTGAGCCTTCTTTATCTACGTCTTTCATGCCTAAATACTTTGCAACCGGGTCATTTTCATTCATTGCTGCTTCGACTAAATGGAAGATCGGGTCATTATTATGATAAAGCCAATATCCATTAAAGTTGAAGTCTGGCCTAGGGCCAACCCTAAGGCCTAAAAGCTTTATATAAAAATCTCTGGTCTCTTCAAGTTTGTTAGTTCGAATGGTGAAGTGTTCAAAGCCTCGTACAATCATAATTACTCCTTATGGTCTACTGGTAATTTCTATTCGTAAGTTACGAACCAAAATATCTGTATGTTTTTTAACCACAACATTGTTTATCATTTGATAAATAATATCAAGTTATTTATCAAATGATAAACAATGTTGATTTGATGGGTGGGCGTAAAGTAAACAGAATAAGTGCGGGAGGCAACGTCGGTTCAGTGATTTAGCTATCACGACAGCGCTCATGGTGAAACGCGTGTTTTCTATGCCATTGATGCAACTGGCCTTAAGGTTTATGGCGAAGGTGAAAACATGGGACGGGTGGCAAACGTAGAGTCTGGCGAAAGCTGTATATTGCAGTCGATACCAGCACTCATGAGATTAATGCAGTTGAGCTAAGTTTATCGACGGTTACAGATGGAGAAGCACTCCCGAACTTGGTGTCTGGTGATGGCGCTTACGACACGAGAGCGTGTCACGCTGCTATTAAGATTAAGAGAGCCGTCGCACTGATCCCCCAAGAGAAGGAGCAGCCTTCTGGGAGCGTGGTCACTCTCGAAATCTTGCCGTGAGTTGCCAGAAGTTATAAGGCTCAAATGAGCATTGGAAAGAGCGGTATGGATACCACAGACGTTCACTCTCAGAAACGGAGATGTATCGAGTTAATCAGTTGTTAGGAGGACGATTGAGCTTAAGAAATTACAATGCGCAGGTGGGTGAAACTTACGCGATGATAAAGGCGCTGAACAAGTTTACTGGATTAGGTATGCCTGAAACTTGTCGTATTGACTAAAAAACATGCGAAGCGGGGGGGGGATCCATTTCTAAACTGAATTACGCAACAAAGCTGCGTTTTTTCTAAAAATATAACTACAAATTGGAATAGCAACGGCAAAAAGAGACATAGATATCATTGACCAAGAACCATCGTATAGTTCAGTGTTAACTAACACCGTCAAAATGGAAAGTAATCCAAGAATTGTTGTTGGAATATAGTATTTATTAGAGTGATTCATATTGATAATCCAAATGTTTATTTTTGATAACAACTGCATTGATTAATGGCAAATTGATTGCACTGTTTCCAATGCAATCGATCTTTCAAAAACTTAGACCTTGCAAGCCTGACAACTATTTGTTGATACTGATTTAAGATTGAGCAAGGAGGCATGATGGAAATACTGCACTCCATTACTAGCTTAATTGTTTGCTAGAGTGTCTATTATGTACGGAATAATCGGTATACCCACGTTGATTGCCACCAAATAGTGTTGAGCCATCCAGTTCCGCCAGAGGATGTTGGTGCTTTAAGCGCGCTACCAAATCTGGGTTAGAAACGAATGGGCGTCCAAACGCTACTAAATCCGCATAACCTTTCTCAAGTACCTCATCAGCACGGTCTTGGGTGTAACTGCCAGCGACGATAATCGTGTTGGTAAAGTATTCGCGCAGTTCGATGCGGAAGCTTTCTGGAATCACTGGTGCGTCGTCCCAATCCGCTTCAGACAGGTGTAAGTACGCAATATCACGAGCTTGAAGTTGTTTCGATGCATCGAGGATGGTTGGCACAATATCTGGGCAGTTCA
Organism: Vibrio minamisatsumaniensis; assembly: GCF_050337445.1. Classification (NCBI taxonomy): domain Bacteria; kingdom Pseudomonadati; phylum Pseudomonadota; class Gammaproteobacteria; order Vibrionales; family Vibrionaceae; genus Vibrio; species Vibrio minamisatsumaniensis. Next base: position 5,284 of record NZ_JAKJSY010000085.1, read on the forward strand.
TGTCCTTGAAAGTGATGAAAGGTGCGAGTCGTACTCCCACTTTGTTGGCACCAATGGCTTCGCTCACCGCATCGACCACTTCTAATAAAAAGCTAAGTCGGTTTTCGCGAGTACCGCCGTAGTTGTCGGTTCTGTGGTTTGAATTGGTACGTAGGAGCTGGTCAATCAGGTAACCATTACCGCCGTGGATTTCGACGCCATCGAAGCCTGCTTCAATCGCACGTTTCGCTGCATGGGCAAAATCACTAACCACACGGTCAATATCCGCTTGAGTCATCGCTCGTGGCTCGACACAATCGACCATGTTGCCATTACCTTGTTCGTCGGCAATCCACACTTGGGTTTCTACAGGTTTTAGTGCTGATGGGGCAATAGGCTGTTCGCCTTTTTGGAATGTCGGGTGTGATACACGACCAACATGCCATAACTGACAAAACATAGCTGCGCCTTGCTCTTTTGCTGCTTGAGTGACGGTTTTCCAGCCTGCCACTTGTTCATCAGTGTAGACGCCTGGTGTGAATGAGTAACCCTGTGAATCGTCTGAAATCTGGGTGGCTTCAGAGATGATTAAGCCAGCGGTAGCGCGCTGCTTGTAGTAAGTCGCCATCATTTGGTTTGGAATGTTTCCTGGTTGGCTAGTGCGCGCTCGGGTCATTGGAGCCATGGCTACGCGGTTTTGTAGAGTTAGTTGTTTCAGCTGTGTTGGTTCAAATAGTTTGCTCATAATCGATTCCTTACTTAAGTAGTGGTACTTGGGTTTTGTTGCTTACAGATTCCATCCAATCTTTCACGGCGTTGTCCCATTGGATTTCTGCGGCGCTGAAGAACCCGCGCAAAATCGAAAATAGGATTGCTTCGTCTACCAAAGTCACATGCTGATAAGAGTCGAGATTCAACACGCTTTTCGCACGTTCAATGAGCGCTTCGACCTCTTTGGCAATGTTTGGTGTGTCTTGCAGAAGTGCATCAAAATTGAGTACATCCGTTTCCTTTTTTGCGCGCCAAGCTTGTTGTGCAGACTGAGTGGCAAACTCTGGCAAATCCATGTTTGACCAACGTGGGTAACCCACTTTTTGTAATGGAAGGAACGCGATTTTTTGCCAATCCAACACCGGTTGCGACGGTTGGTTTGTTTCACTTGATGTTGCCAGTTCAAGGAAGTAAGCAATGATATCTAGACTTTCTGCCATCGCTTCACCGTTGTCTTTGATAAGAAGTGGCACTTGCTTGGTTCCAATCAGGTCTATTGTGGTTTTGTCGTCGTCATAAGCAATATTGATGACGTCGAGTTGGATATTCAGCATGCCTGCAACGTAGCGGACGCGAGCACTGAATGGGCAATGTTCGTAAATGTAGAGTTTCATAGTATTTTCCTGGTGATTCGTATTGGGTAGCCCCGCTTGCTCGAGAAGCGTTAAGTCAGGGCTGCCTGTAGGGAGAAATTAGTTGTTGCAGCTGGAGCCATGCTGTTTTATTGCTCTGGTAGCTTGTTTTTATTTGTTGTTAACCAAGCAGTGCTCCACCATCGACATCAATCACAGCGCCAGTCATGTAACTGTTTTCAATCAGGAGTCGATAAGCTTTCGCTACATCACTGGCTTCGCCAACTTTGCCCACTGGTAAGCTATTTTGCGTGCGTTGGTACAGAGTATTTCTGTCGTCTTCACTCAGGCCTTGATATGCCTCGGTTTTGGTTAAACCCGGACTCACCACATTCACTCGAATCGGAGCCAATTCTTTCGCTAGTACTTTCGTAGTTGCTTCAATGGCAGCGTTGATGGCGGTTTTTACGTAGGTATTAGCGACAACTTTGCGCTATAACATACCGGAAGTGAGTGTGATTGAGCCGCCTTTCTTGATGTAGCGAGCTCCATGTTTCGCCGCGTTGATGGCGCCCCAAAATTTGGTATCGAAAGCATGTTTTGCTTGGGAGATATCCACGTCTACCACTTTGCCTGCTGGAGCATAAGAACCTGCAGTGAGGATCAAATGGTCAAAAGCACCAATGGTTTCAAAGTATTGGTAAACCGATTGCTCCTCAGTGATGTCTAAGCCTGTCTTACGGCTTGCTACATGGACAACCGCATTTTCGCTTGCAAGTTGTTTACTAAGTTCTGCACCAATACCAGATGTACCGCCAAGTACGACATAAATTACTTGTTCTTTTTTCATGATTTATTCTCTAGTTCTTGTGTTAATGAAGTAAGTATATTGATTGGAAGAAATTTGATAATTAGGTAATATCTGAATTGACTATTTAGCTTATTCGTATAAATAAGCTTGAGGAGATAGCATGGACAAGTTTTCAGATATGACGCTGTTTGTCAGCATTGTGAAGAACAAGGGTTAGCAGCGGCTGGCAGAGAATTAGGCTTATCGCCAGCAACGGTGACTGGTAGGGGCTTTGTTGCGTAATTCGATGGATCTAAATCAAGAAGCTACGATCTGATCGGCTACGCCCATCAATCGTCGTAGCCTCATGTCTAAACCTCGTTACAAAACAAATAACTGGAAGCAGTATAATAAAGCCTTAATCAACCGTAGTTCTCTAACCTTTTGGATTGATGAGGAAGGGGTAGCCGAGTGGAAGCAAAACAAACAAGGCAAGCGCGGTAGACCTCGCCGATTGAGCGACTTAGCCATTACTACCGCACTGATGGTGAAACGTGTTTTCTCTATGCCATTGAGAGCGCTGCAAGGTTTTCTAGACTCAGTATTTAAGCTAGCTAACATCCCGCTTGTTTGCCTTACAAACGAGATCGTTTCTTATTTCTTATTTCTTATTTCCATGCTTCATTGAATCTAACGCTACCGCAAAGATAATAATGCCACCTTTGATGATGTACTGCCAATATGGGCTCACACCAATATAGGTCATGCCGTAGTTGATCACGGTGAAGATCAATACACCAGTAACCACGCCCATCACGGTACCGACACCACCAGCAAAAGAAACCCCGCCAACCACACAAGCAGCGATGGCATCTAATTCATACATGAAACCCACATTATTGGTGGCACTACCGATACGTCCTGCTTCTAACATGCCGCCAAAAGCATAGAACACACCTGAAATAGCGTAGATTTTTAGCAATGTAATTGGAACGTTCACGCCAGATACTTTTGCTGCGTCTGGGTTACCCCCAATGGCGTAAATATTTTTACCAAAGACCGTTTTATTCCACATGATCCAAACAACAATCATTGCGGCAATCGCGTAGAAAGTAATGTAGGAAAGCCTAAAATCACCTAACCGTATAAAGCCTTGTGCAAAGGTTGAGAAACGCTCATCAAAACCCGCGATAGGCGATGCACCAATAGAGTCAAAGTACAAAGAGTTAATACCGTATACGATGATCATGGAGCCTAACGTGGCAATAAAAGGAGTTACCTTCATGTACGCCACAATAATACCGTTCACTAAACCAATTAATGCGCCAACAATACACACCATGACAATAACGCCCACGATTGGCACTTCACCTAACTGTGGAAATACTTTATTCGCGTTATCGGTTGCTTGTAACAAACTAGCAGAAAGTACTGCAGCCAAACCGACTTGTCGTCCTGCCGATAAATCGGTTCCTTGGGTAATAATTAACCCTGCAACGCCTAGTGCAATAATCACTCGTACAGAAGATTGAGTTAAAATATTACTTAAATTACGTAGACTTAAAAATGATGGTTCTTGAATAACAATGATTGCCAGAAGAATAAGCAGCACGCCATAAATACCGCCTGCTTTAATGTATTTTAAACTGTGTTTCTTTAAATTTTCCATGGATTATCCCTTACAGATAAAGTGCCGCTAATTCTAATATTTCAGTTTGAGTCGTGTTTTTGGTTTCCACTATTCCAGCAGCTCGGCCATTACTCATCACGAGGATACGGTCGGTGATGCCCAATAATTCGGGCATTTCTGATGAAATAATAATCACGCCTTTATCTTTATTCGCCAATTCGAGGATCAGTTGGTAAATTTCAAATTTAGCGCCAACATCAATGCCTCGTGTGGGTTCATCCAGCATTAAAATCTCCGGCCCCGTTAGCAACCAACGACCAATAATCACTTTTTGCTGATTACCGCCCGATAGCGATCCAATGGTTGTGCCGTGAGACGGCGTTTTCACCCTCATTGCATCGATCACCCATTGAGTATCTGATTTCATTTTAGAATTACTGAGCAAACCGGATTGGGTTTTATACTGCTCAACGTTAGCGACAAGGGAGTTAAAGGTAATATCAAGCTCACCATAAATCCCAGTAGAACGTCTTTCTTCTGTTACCAACGCAAAACCATTCTGTATTGCTTCATGGGCATCTTTATTACGCATTAGTTTGTCGTGCAATAAAATATCGCCACTCGATTTATCTCGGATACCAAAAATAGTTTCGACTATATCGGTACGGCGAGAACCTACCAAGCCTGCAATACCAAGGATTTCACCTTTGCGCAGCTCAAAGCTCACATCTTGGATAGAAGGTTGATTTAATGCGGTTAAATTACGAATATGAAGAATGGTTTCTTTAGGAATATTGGTTTTTTCTGGGAATCGGTTGGTAAGTTCACGGCCAACCATCATACTAATAATGGAATTCATATCGAGCCCAGCAAGTGGTCTTGTTTCGACCCACTGACCATCTCGTAGAATGGTAATATCATCACAAATGGCAAATATCTCTTCCATCTTATGAGATATATAAACAATTCCGCAGCCTTTTTCTTTGAGTTTATTGATGATTTTAAATAGATGGCTGACTTCTTTCTCACTTAATGACGAAGTCGGTTCATCCATGATCACGATTTTAGCGTCATAAGAAAAAGCTTTAGCAATTTCAACCATTTGCATTTGAGATACCGATAAATTACCGGCTTTCTCTTTCGGATCAATATTGATATCAAGCTCTTCGAATACCGCTTTCGTATCATTATACATTTTGTCATGATCGACAAAAAATCCTTTGGTCGGATAGCGTCCTAACCAAATATTATCCATTACCGTTCTTTGAAGCACTTGGTTCAACTCTTGGTGAACCATCGAAACACCAGATTCTAGAGCTTCTTTTGAAGAGTCAAAGTTGACTTTTTCACCAAGGAAGACAATATCACCTTCATCTCTTTCATAAATACCAAATAAGCATTTTAATAACGTCGATTTGCCCGCGCCATTTTCACCCATTAAGGCATGAATAGAATGAGGGCGAACTTTTAAACTCACCTTATCTAATGCTTTAACCCCTGGAAACTGCTTACTAATCCCTGTCATTTCCAGCAAGTAGGAATCTTGTTTTATATCCATAGTCACACTCAAATTAATATTGCTAATCGATAAGACAAAAGAAAAGACCAACCAGATTTAGCCAGTCTTCCTTTTAATTTTTAGCGTCTATTTTATGCTGATAGTCAGTCGTTAAAGATCTAACTTCAACGACCAAAAATCATTATTTCAGAGTGCTTTTGTCAACTGCAACATAAGGAACACGGATTACTTTTCCGTCTAATTTCCATTTAGTACCTTGAGTTGCAGGCTTACCTTCTGCAAGGTTACGAGCAAGTTCAAATGTCGCTTCCGCTTGTGAATCCGCATCATTTAGAACCGTACCCGCCATTTGACCTGATTTCACAAGTGCAACCGCTTCAGTTAATGCATCCACACCAAACACTGGCAGCATAGTACCGGCTGCTTTTAATGCTTCAATTGCGCCCATAGCCATTCCATCATTATTGGCAATAACCACTTCAATGTTTTTACCATTTGGACCTGCAAGCCAAGCATCCATTTTATCTTTTGCCATTGCAGCATCCCACATCGCAGTATCAAGTTGCAGTTGCTGAGTTTTATAACCTTTATCGTTTAAGGTTTTGATCACGTAAGTTGTACGCGCTTCTGCATCAGGATGACCTGGTTCGCCTTTTAGCAATACGTATTGGATCACGCCATCTTTGTTTAAATCCCAAGCTGGATTAGCGTTCCATTGCTTAGCGATCATTTTGCCTTGAATAATGCCCGACTCTTTAGAATCAGTACCTACGTAGTAAGCTTTATCGTAACTTGCCATTGCTTTAGCAGACGGTTCTTTGTTGTAGAATACAATTGGAACTTCATCTAATTTCGCTTTTTTGATCACGGCAGGCGCAGCTGCTGGATCAACCAAGTTAATCGCCAGTGATTGAACACCACGAGCTAACATGACGTCAATCTGATCATTTTGCATAGATTGGTTGTTTTGTGAGTCATTCATTAACACTTTGACGCTTGGATCTTTAGCGGCATTCGCTTCAAGTGCCTGTCTTACCACGGACATGAAGTTATCATCATATTTATAAACGGTAACACCAATAGAGGTTTCAGCCAGTGCATTAGTTGCGAATAACAACCCAGAGGTAATAGCTGCAGCAAGTACGATTTTTTTCATGTAGGTATCCTATGTTTCATTATTTTTATTGTGAATAATCCATTTCACTTGGTATTGGTATACTTAATACCACCAGAATGAAAACGTTTACCTAAAAGAGGCTAAACTGAATCTGAAAATAAAAAAATGAGGAAGTTAACATTTTGTTACTTTTTTTTTGCTTTATGAATGGATATGTGAAGTTGACGAGCAATGGTCATTTGTCGGTAAGAAGAAAAATCAGCGCTGGCTCTGGTGCGCATGGGAGCTTAGATATAAACGTGTGATTGCACACGCTTTTGGCAAAGAAGATACTGAAGCCTTTAATGAGCTACAACGCTTGTTGTCAAAGTTCACCATTCCATTTTATTGTACTGATGACAGGGTGTACTCGGCTAACCTACCAGCAGAGAAGCACATAATTGGTAAACAGTACATACAAAGGATAGAAAGAACTAATCTGACACTGAGATCCCGCATTAAACGTCTAGTCCGAAGAACCATTGGTTTTTCAAAGTCAGAAGAGATGCACGATTAAGTCATTGGTACCTTTATTGAGCGTGAGTATTATCATTAATCAACAGGTTGGAGCCATGACCAGAAATGGCAGTTCTTTCTCAAGTAAATCATGTGTTTGTGGTAAAATATAACAAGCAATTTAAGAGGGATTCGTAACGCTTGGCACTTTTGTTTTGAATCAGCTTTAGTGTTTACGGCACTATGCTTTAGGTTTGGGTGGAGGCGTTGTTCACACCTTAATTGTGCGTTAACTTCCTATACTTCAACTAATCGGTTATATCCTAATTTAGTAATGTAACTGGCAAGGTTCTGTCCATTTTCGAGTTAATGAGCCTCTAATTTGATTAACGCCAGATTGTCCACAAAGCAAAAAGCGAACCTTGTAAGGGTTCGCTTTTGAATTATTAGGAATTAACCAACTTAATCAGTCATCCTCAATCTACAAAACTAATCTTCGTAGTTGTCGATGCTTGGGCACGAGCAGATTAGGTTGCGGTCGCCATATACGTTGTCTACACGGTTAACCGTCGGCCAGTACTTCGCGTTTTTCGTTGCTTTCGATGGGAAGCAAGCCAGTTCGCGAGAGTAAGGGCGATCCCATTCTGCGCCTGAAAGGTCAACTTGAGTGTGTGGCGCGTTAACAAGCGGGTTGTTATCCAGTGGCCATTCACCATTCTTAACCTTCGCCATCTCTTCACGGATGGCGATCATCGCATCACAGAAACGGTCTAGCTCTTCCAAATCTTCCGATTCAGTCGGCTCTATCATTAATGTGCCCGCTACTGGGAAAGACATTGTCGGTGCGTGGAAACCGTAGTCCATGAGACGTTTCGCGATATCTTCCTCGCTGATGCCTGTGTCTTCTTTTAGTGGACGAATATCGATAATGCATTCGTGCGCGACGCGGCCATTAATACCACGATAAAGAACAGGGTAGTGAGGGCGTAGTTTCTCCATCACGTAGTTTGCGTTCAGAATCGCTACTTTGGTTGCGTCTGTTAGGCCTGATTCGCCCATCATTGCGATGTAAGCCCAAGAGATAGGTAAAATGGAAGCACTACCTAGATCGGCAGCTGAAACCGCGTAGTCCGAACCTTGTACACCGTTTTCGATGTGACCTGGTAGGAAAGGAGCTAGGTGCGATTTAACGCCGATAGGACCCATACCCGGACCGCCACCGCCGTGTGGAATACAGAATGTTTTGTGTAGGTTCAAGTGAGACACGTCTGAACCGATGAAGCCAGGTGAAGTTAAACCGACTTGAGCGTTCATGTTCGCGCCGTCGAGGTAAACCTGACCGCCCGCTGCGTGTACTTGTTCGCACACTTCTTTCACTTGCTCTTCGTATACGCCGTGCGTAGAAGGGTAAGTGATCATGATGCTTGATAGGTTTTCTTTGTGCTTCTCGATCTTCGCTGCTAGGTCTGCCATGTCGATGTTGCCATCTTCATCACACTTAACAACGACGACCTTCATTGAAACCATAGACGCTGTTGCAGGGTTAGTACCGTGCGCCGAACTTGGGATCAGACAAACGTTACGGTGAGCTTCACCGCGGCTTGCGTGGTAACGTTGAATCGCGATTAGACCTGCGTATTCACCAGATGCACCAGAGTTAGGCTGTAGTGAGAAATCGTCGTAACCAGTGATTTCACATAGCTTCTCTTTAAGATCTTTTGCTAGTGCAGTGTATCCAGCAGCTTGCTCAATCGGTGCGAATGGGTGGATAGAACCAAACTCAGGCCATGTGACTGGAATCATCTCGGCAGCAGCGTTCAGCTTCATCGTACAGCTGCCCAGTGGGATCATGCCGTGCGTGAGTGAGAAGTCTTTGTTCTCAAGCTGTTTTAGGTAACGCATCATTTGCGTTTCGCTGTGGTGGGTGTTGAAGACTGGGTGAGTTAGGAACTCTGATTCACGACGGCAGTTCTCTGGAATAGCTGCAAACTCGTTGGATGCAATGTCAGAAGAGAGTGCTTGAACGTCTTCTTTCACGTCGAAGATAGCGAATAGGGCATTTACGTCGTCGATCGTTGTTGTTTCATCTAAGCTGATACCGATCTTACCCTTAAGAAGGCGAAGGTTGATGTCGGCTGCTTGCGCTTTCGCGTACAGTGCATCTGTCTTGTCTTCTGTGTTCAGCGTGATGGTATCAAAGAAGCTGTTATTCGTTAGCTCGTAACCCGCTTTAGTCAGGCCAGCCGCTAGGATAGCTGTCATGTGGTGTGTACGACGAGCAATGGTACGAAGGCCTTTTGCACCGTGGTATACCGCATAGAAAGAGGCCATGTTTGCCAAAAGTGCTTGAGCAGTACAGATGTTGGATGTCGCTTTTTCACGGCGGATGTGTTGCTCACGAGTTTGCATGGCCATACGCAGCGCTTGGTTACCGTGAGTATCGATGGAAACACCGATAACACGACCCGGCATGGTGCGCTTATGCTTTTCACGAGTGCCCATGAATGCCGCATGTGGACCGCCGTAACCCATAGGAACGCCGAAACGTTGCGCGCTGCCGATAACGACGTCTGCGCCCATTTCGCCAGCCGGTTTCAGTAGAGCAGAGGCAAGTAGATCGGTCGCCACGGTAACCAGTGTTTTATGGGCTTGAGCTTTTGCAATGATATCGGTTAGATCGCGAACTTCGCCTGTTGTTCCTGGATATTGAAGAAGCGCACCAAATACGTCTTGTTCTGGCAGTGTTTCAAGCGTACCGACCATGACTTCGAAACCGATGTGCTTAGCACGAGTTTTCACCACTTCGAGTGTTTGAGGGTGAACATCGTCAGCAACGAAGAATACGTTGCTCTTGCTTTTACCGGCACGTTTACACAGTGTCATTGCTTCGCCAGCCGCGGTCGCTTCGTCAAGAAGGGATGCGTTTGCGATTTCCATACCGGTTAGGTCCATGACCATTTGTTGGTAATTCAGTAGAGCTTCAAGGCGACCTTGAGAAATCTCTGGTTGGTATGGTGTGTAAGCCGTGTACCAGCCTGGATTCTCTAATACGTTACGTAGAATAACGTTTGGCGTGAATGTGTTGTAGTAGCCTTGGCCAATGAAGGTGCGTTTCACTTGGTTTAGGTTAGCGATCTCTTTAAGAGAGGTCAGCATGTCCATTTCGCTCATTGGCGCAGCCAGTGTCATTGGTTTTTCAAGGCGGATTTGTGCTGGAACCGTCTCGTCGATCAGCGCGTCTAAGCTCGTCGCGTTGATCGCTTCAAGCATTTTTTGCTGGTCTGCTTTATTAGGGCCGTTATGACGAGCAACAAACTCGTGTTGGGTATCCAAGTCTTTCAGTAATTGGCTTTGAAGTAATTCAGTCATGATATCGTTCTACTTTCTCTTTGGAGCCGTGAGCTAGCCCCTAAAATTAAGCTGCTCCAAAGAGCAGCTTTTAACGTAATGAGGGTACCTAATTAGTCTTCTTCGATAGCGCTTAGGTATTCTTCCGCATCTTTAAGGTTATCGAGTTCAGACGGGTCAGACATCTTCACTTTAACAATCCAACCACCTTCATAAGGTTCTTCGTTGATAAGCTCTGGGCTATCTTCTAACTCTTCGTTGATTTCTACGATTTCGCCAGAGATTGGTGCGTAGATATCAGAAGCTGCTTTTACTGATTCAACGAGAGAGAAGCTTTCACCCGCTTCAATTTCGTCGTCAGTATCAGGCAGGTCAACAAACACAACGTCACCGAGTAGCTCTTGAGCGTGCTCAGAAATACCAATAGTTACAGTGCCGTCACCGTTGTCTTTTACCCACTCGTGGCTGTCTGCAAACTTTAGTGTATTGTCCATTGCTTATTCTCCAAAAAATTTATGAGGTTTTAATTTAAATCTTAAAAACGGTTTAACGATAAAGAGGGAAGCGTTTGCAAAGCGCTTTAACTTGTTTGCGAACACGTTGCTCAACTTCAGCATTGCCTTCAGGGCTTTCAACTAAGCCATCAAGTACATCGCCGATCCATTCACCGATAAGTTTGAATTCTTCAACGCCAAAACCACGACTGGTTCCGGCTGGCGTACCTAAACGAATACCAGAAGTCACCATCGGCTTTTCTGTATCGAAGGGGATACCATTTTTGTTACATGTGATGCCCGCACGCTCTAATGCTTCTTCTGTTACGTTACCTTTCAAGCCTTTAGGGCGAAGGTCAACCAGCATTAGGTGCGTGTCCGTACCGCTAGTCACAATGTCACAACCGCGAGTTTGCAACACTTCAGCGAGAACTTTTGCGTTGTTGATCACTGAATCAATATAAGTATTAAACTCAGGGCCAAGCGCTTCGCCAAACGCCACGGCTTTAGCAGCGATAACGTGCATCAGCGGACCGCCTTGTAGACCCGGGAACACGGCAGAATTGATCTTTTTGTTGATGTCTTCGTGGTTAGTCAGAATCATACCGCCGCGTGGGCCACGCAATGTTTTGTGTGTTGTTGTCGTGACGACGTGCGCGTGTGGTAGAGGGCTAGGGTGGGCACCTGTCGCGATAAGGCCAGCAATGTGTGCCATATCGACCATTAGGATAGCGCCAACTTCGTCCGCGATTTCACGGAATTTAGCGAAATCAATCACGCGTGGGATGGCACTGCCCCCCGCAATAATCATTTTTGGCTGGCTTTCGATAGCTAAAGCACGAACGGCTTCGTAATCGATTTCAAGTGTGTCGCGATCAACACCATATTGCACCGCATTGAACCACTTACCTGACATGGCAGGACGTGCCCCATGTGTTAGATGACCGCCAGCGTCTAAAGACATACCAAGAATGGTGTCGCCCGGTTGAAGTAGGGCAAGTTTGACTGCGCCGTTTGCTTGAGCGCCCGAGTGCGGCTGTACGTTTGCGTATTCACACTTGAACAACTGTTTCGCGCGTTCTATCGCAATGGATTCAACCGTGTCAACGTGCTCGCAACCGCCGTAATAACGACGGCCTGGGTAACCTTCTGCGTATTTGTTGGTTAGGCAGGTGCCTTGTGCTTGCATTACGGCTTTAGAAACGATGTTCTCAGACGCAATCAGTTCGATTTGTTCGTTTTGACGAGTGTTCTCTGCTTGGATTCCGGCAAACACAGCGTCATCGGTTGCCGATAAGTTGGTAGAGAAAAAGCTGTCTAAGCTATGGTTTTGGTAAGCGTTCATTGTCGAGACCTTTCATTAAGCTAATGGTGATTGTTTTTATAATCCATTAGGTCTTACATTAATTTCTGCATCGGAATCGTTTGCATTATTAGTGGTATAAACATACTTTTATTGCGTCAAATCGATCATTGTAGGGGCGATGCAGCACGAATTGGTACCCAAAAATCGGGTGAAAAACAACTATTACAAATTTCAAAACACTCATTTTTGCTAGCTTAAGTGGCATGTTTTCAGCTAACAAGTCGATAACATAGCCCTGTTAAATTCAATTTTCAACAATAATTTCCAATAGGAAACAGTTTTTCTTATTTTGTTACAG
>NZ_JAKJSY010000017.1:0-68695 GCF_050337445.1 Vibrio minamisatsumaniensis
ATAATATACTTACTTTACAAATTGTAATTTTGATGTTATATAATTAATATTCTTCTTGGCGGAAGTTTAATTTTAAAAAGTCGCAAATCATTATGCGGCTTTTTTTGTATCTGTAATATATCAAATCACAATTGAAAGCTTTGTCAAATTGTAACAAAATGCAGGGGACTAATGTGTCAAAATGCAGGGGACTAATGTATCAAAGTGCAGGTGGCAAATGTTTCAAAGTGTAGTCCTAATAATATATATACAAAACTAATTTAAATTTTTTAATATAGATTCTTTTTATATATGTAAATTTATAGCTTCAATTTTTTATTTTTATCGGCCTCAGGCCAAAGCATAAAAAACTTGCTGATTTTCCGAAGGAGCTTGCGAATGAGGATATAAAAACCATTTTAAGCCAATCAAATAAAAAGCCTATCCAAATGGATAGGCTCGTAATAATTTAAGTCAAAACCTGTATTATCGCTATATAATTAATGCACTACGGCTTCCAATCAGAATTAATCCATTGTCGTTGTGTTAACCAACTTTTAGATCCTTTAACCATATCATTGGTAAATGTTTCCATATCTAAATTAATAATTTTAATTCGGTCATCGGCAATATTTTCATTTGTTAAAACATAAACTGAGTGCCAGCCATTTGTTGGGAACTCTTGACTTCCACCATTAACCATATGATTAAATTTAGGTAACTTTAGAAATTCACCATCCAATACTAGAGCTATTGAAACAAAGAAAGCATTCATAGCATTCATTGAAGGTTCTCTATCCCTTGTGACTCGATCTCTTACTGAAGTTTTAGATTGAATACAACCATAAACATAGCGTTTTTCATCTTGAATAACCGAAATATACAGATCAAATATACTTGTTTTAACTTGTTCTTTTAACCAAGAAATATCTCTTACTTCATTAGATATCTCATTGGCTTTAAGAAGAGTATTCAGATCTTTCTGAAGTAATATCTCTATATTATGTTCTTTTAAATATAGATTACCTAATTCCTTTATCATTTCTTCAAATGCGTGACCACTTGATTTTTTCCAACTATTATCTGCTGATATAACAAGGTTAATAACGTCAGGATCGTTAATACCTGAAAAATTGTTAACGTGAGCGATGTATATAACCTTCCAAATGTCTTTAGGTTCAACATTCGGATACTTATTCATAGCTGACAATGAGGTTTCTAAAATGGAGCGTTTCTGTGCTTCTCTTCGCTTATCATCATTTTTTTTCTTCTCACTCTCATCATAAAATTTAATGAAGTTATTTTTATACTCTTGTATACTGTAATCTTTATAATCCATATAAACCTACCAACCTAATATATCTATAATTGTTCTACCCCAGTTATACGATAATATAGGAGGAACTGCATCACCAATTTGTTCGTATTTATCTTGGGTTTCATACATATGTGGACATATATAAGGTCCACCAAAAAAATCATAATGATCAGGAAAACTTTGTAACCTTGCTACTTCTCGCACTGTTAATGCCCGATCTAAATGCGGGTGTATTAACTCATCAAGGCAATGTGAAGTAACGGTCTTAGATGGCTTATTTGGCGTTAACCTCATATTTCTTTGTATAAACCATTTTTTAGGCAATATTTTCCTTTCTTGTAAGTCTCGTAATTCTTCATCCGTATGCTTAGTAAAAGCATCCTTTAAATTCTCACCATGATTTATTAATTTAAATCTTTCCAGTGTGTTTTCTCTATGGTTAGGTGCTTTATGATATGTTAAATTTTCATTTGAAACATTTTTTGCTTTCCAAAATTTAGTATCTCTCAACAAGTCAACATATGGAGAAGATTCATTATGATTATAACCAGAATGTTCCTCCTGACAGTTCGCACCAATTATTGGTAATTTAGAAAATGCCTCATCAACTGTAACTATATTTTCATGAGTAGACACGGGGACTTTTAATTGCAACTTCTCATCGTTTGTTGCAATTAGAAAGTAACGTTTTCTTGTTTGAGGTATGCCAAAATCTGTTGAATCTAATACTGTGTCAATAAAATGCGTATAGCCAATTTCCGCAAGATCATCGTGAATATCATCAATAATTAACCTATCCGATCCCTTGACTACTTTTTTAGACAAAATACCCGTGACATTTTCAAATAAAATTAATTTGGGTTTTAATAATACAGCTAATCTTAAGGTTTCAAAATAAAGTTGCTGTCGATGATCGTAAGAACTTCTAGACTTAGAACCTGCTGTGCTAAAAGTTTCACAAGGCATACCTGACGTTATCAAGTCGATACTCTGCCCATTTAAAAAGTCAAAGTCACTGGCAGTAACTTCTCTAATATCTTTGTTTATAACCTTAACTTCAGGGTGATTTGCTCTATAAGTATCAACACAGCTTTCTACTTTTTCAACCGCAGCAAGCGTTTGAAAACCAGCCGCTTTAAGTCCAGTACAAAAGCCTCCCGGACCAGAGAAAAAATCAATATGTGTTAACTTATTGTTCACTTTACTACTTCTCACTTCAAGCAACTCTTTCAATAGTTTTTATGATAGAAGAGTATACAATTTTATGAATCACAGATACAAAAAAAGCCGTTCCGAAGAACAGCTTTTCTTTAAATTTGGTACAGGTGGTGGGACTTGAACCCACACATCTTTCGATATTGGATTTTGAATCCAACGTGTCTACCGATTCCACCACACCTGCATTATTTTTTATACAACTCTATACAACTTTTTGAAAGAGTGTAAAAGAGCTTTAAGCCCTTGTATCTCCAGCATATTAATTGATTTTAGACGTAGAGACAAGCAATTTTGAATCCGTCGTGTATACCAATTTCACCATACCGGCATTATCTTGGGGCTTTGCCCTTTCGATGTTTGGCATTATACGTATGCGAACTGATGTGGCAAGTATAAAAACTTGAATTCATGTGTGTTTGCCGATAATTTCGCCACTAAGTGATAAGCTGTGCGTTATGTCTCTTTTCACGCCAAGCCTTAGACTATATTCTGACGCCTAAATTTTTGAAGAAGTAATAACACCATGACATCAACAAACACAATGCCACCCGCAGGAGTCATGCGCCGATTTGGTGCTTTGTTCTATGACGCCCTTATCGTAATCGCTATTGAGATGTTGGCGGCTGGCTTTATTGTCGCTCTATTACACGCTCTCATGGCTCTTGGCATTTTTAACCATAGTGGTTATGTCGATGTCAGTGACTTCTTAACCAACCACCCGATTTGGAGCCCTGCTTACACCTTTTATTTAGTGGTCGTTTGGATGTCTTTCTTTGTTTTCTTTTGGACAAGAGCTGGCCAAACACTTGGAATGAGAGCTTGGAAGCTTCGCGTTCAAAATAAAGATGGCTCCGCGATTACCGTAACCCAAGCGCTGATTCGTTTAGGAACCTCAGGATTTGGACTGGCAAACTTATGTGTACCATTCGACCCTCAAAAACGTGGCTTCCACGATATCTGGGCGAAAACGGAAGTGGTCGTATTAGCTCAACCTCACTAGTTCGATGCAAGCAAATAATTAATAAGATCAAAAAAGGAAGGTGTTATGCCTTCCTTTTTTCTATTTACAGTTTGCGTCTCAACAATAGGACCGCAATTCCGAGGAACACCACACTCGGGGCGAGCGCGCCAAAGGCTGGAGGTATCTGATAAACCAAACTGACGGGACCGAAAAACTCACTGGATATATAGAAGGTAAAACCTGCAATAACACCAGACAAAATCCTAGCCCCCATCGTCACACTACGCAAAGGCCCAAAGATAAACGACAATGCCATCAACATCATGACCGCTATCGAGATCGGTTGAGTTATTTTTCGCCATAACGCCAATTCATAACGCGAAGCGTCTTGCTCTGACGCTTTCAGGTAAGAAACATAATCATACAACCCACTTAACGACAGCTCTTCTGGTTTAACAGTCACTATCGCTAACTTATCTGGAGCCAGTGACGTTTCCCAAGTGTAAGTCGGTAGACTCTCTTTAGTAATTTGAATTTCATTTTCGAACGACGTGATTTCGACCTCCTTCATCGTCCAAACGTTATCTCCAACATAGTCGACTTCTTTTGAATATATTGCCTTCTTCAATACCTTATTTTCATCAAAGCGCCACATGTTTAGACCATATAGTTTTTCATTGTCAATTTTGACAATGAATATAAAGTCATTGGCATCACGTGCCCATACCCCACTTTGGGTAGAGATAATATTACCACCAGCAATCGATATGGTTCTTAAATCACGAGCCATTTTTTGTGCTTGAGGAGCCCCCCACTGACCAAGCAGTGTTACAACTATCATTAGTGGTATCGCGGTTTTGAGAACCGATAGACCAATATCTAACTTAGAAAAACCCGCCGCCTGCATGACCACGAGTTCAGAACTCGCTGCTAGCATACCTAGCCCAATCAGAGCACCAAGCAGGGCCGCCATTGGAAAAAACATTTCGATATCACGAGGGACACTCAATAGAACGAAATACAGCGCTTGTAATAGATCATAGGTACCACGACCAACCTTTCTCAGCTGTTCTACATACTTGATGATCCCAGAGAGGCCAACAAACGTCACCAATACTAATGACGTCGTTGCGATGATGGTTCTGCCTATATATAAATCGAGAATCTTAAACACGGCTTAAGCCAACCTCTTATTCTTAAATTTTTCTTTCAAATTTCTGACCGGCAAGCTATCCATAAAATTGGCACCAATCGCGACACATAATAATAACGCATTGATTGGCCACATGCCGACGACCGCCGGGATACTCCCCTCCTCGATCGCAGATTTGGTTGCACTAATGGCTAAGAAGTAAGTCAGATAAATCAGTATTGCTGGGCCGATTTTTGCGAAACGACCTTGTCGAGGGTTCACTGCTGACAAGGGTACAACGAGCATGGTTAACAATGGAATACAAAGTACTAAGGACATACGCCACTGCAACTCAGCTTTCGCCCTATTATCAGGGTTACCAATAAGGTCTAGGGTTGGAATCGCTTCCCAGTCTCGACCTTTTTTCTCAACTTCGCGTTGCCCTATCAGACCTTCGTATTCTTTAAAATGCGTCACCATATAATCTAAACGAGTAGGGACACCCTCATGGCGAATCCCATCGTACATAACAATCACTTGTCGGCCATCACTGAGTTCTTTTACGTCTCCCGACTGAGAAAACATTACACTAGGAAGTACCGATCCTCTAGGGCGCATTTGAGCAACAAATACATTTTCTAACTTATTGCCGTCAATATCATCAATGAAGACCACAGAGGAACCATCGGGAGTACCTTCGAACTTCCCCTTAGGCAGCAAGTCAACACTGTTCTGTGCAGCCACCTCCTCGTACATTTGCTCAACTTTATCCTGTGACCAGGGAGATAACCAAAATGAGTTAAATGCAGCAATCGATGCGGTAATCAAAGCCAAGTAAAGCGCAGATTGGATCAGGAATTTATTACCAATACCTGTCGCGTTCATTACCACTATTTCACTTTCGGCATAAAGGCGCCCAAAAGTCAGCAAAATACCAATATAGATACTGAGAGGAAGCATCAATAAACCCATTGCTGGCATATTAAGACCAACAATCGATAATATGAGACGCGCCGGAATATCACCATCAGACGCATCCGCTAAAACACTGATGAATTTTTGGCTGAGAAACACGAGAAAAAGAACAAAAAAGATCGCAAATTGGCTCTTGATTGTCTCTCGGATCAAATATCTAACAATAATCACACTCAAATTACCTATACAAAACTTGTTTTTTTGATTGAATCACTATAATTTCCCGTTGAACCTTTTATTTTTTTAATTTCTAGCTAAGTGTTAGCGCTCTTCATTAAGGTTAGTTCCATTATAGGATCCAACAAGTAAGAGTCTATTATCTAACATTTAGTTTGATTTGTCTTCAGGATGTAGGAGTACGCATGGAGTTCAGTGTAAAAAGTGGCAGCCCAGAGAAGCAGCGCAGCGCATGTATCGTTGTTGGTGTGTTCGAACCGCGCCGCCTTTCTCCAGTAGCCGAGCAATTAGATAAGATTAGCGATGGCTACATTAGCTCACTGCTTCGTCGCGGTGATCTAGAGGGTAAACCTGGCCAGATGCTACTACTGCATCAAGTACCGGGTGTACTTTCAGAACGAGTTTTACTGGTTGGTTGTGGTAAAGAACGTGAGCTCGGTGAACGTCAATACAAAGAAATCATCCAAAAAACCATCAGCACACTCAACGAAACAGGTTCTATGGAAGCGGTATGTTTCCTGACTGAACTGCACGTTAAAGGTCGCGACACTTATTGGAAAGTTCGTCAAGCCGTTGAAGCAACGAAAGATGGTCTTTACACATTCGACCAATTCAAGAGCAATAAACCAGAGACTCGTCGTCCACTGCGTAAATTGGTATTCAACGTACCGACGCGTCGTGAATTGAGCCTGGGTGAGAAAGCGATTTCTCACGGCCTCGCGATTGCTTCCGGTGTCAAAGCGTCTAAAGACTTAGGCAATATGCCACCGAACATCGCAAACCCGGCTTACCTTGCATCTCAAGCTCGTCGTTTAGCCGACGATTACGAGACAGTGAAGACTAAGATCATTGGCGAAGAAGAGATGGAAAAACTGGGTATGACATCATACCTAGCGGTTGGCCGTGGCTCGAAGAACGAATCTATGATGTCTATCATGGAATACAAAGGTGCTGCTGACCCAGATGCAAAACCTATCGTCCTCGTCGGTAAAGGTCTGACTTTTGATTCAGGCGGTATCTCACTCAAGCCAGGAGAAGGCATGGATGAGATGAAGTACGACATGTGTGGTGCTGCGTCTGTATTTGGTACAATGAAAGCATTGGCAAAACTTAACTTGCCGATCAACGTTGTCGGTGTTTTAGCCGGTTGTGAAAACATGCCAGGTAGCAACGCCTATCGTCCGGGTGATATCCTAACGACAATGTCAGGTCAAACGGTTGAAGTACTCAATACTGATGCTGAAGGTCGCTTAGTTCTGTGTGATGCTCTAACGTACGTCGAGCGTTTTGAACCAGATTGTGTTGTCGACGTTGCAACACTAACTGGCGCGTGTGTTATTGCTCTAGGTCACCACATCAGTGGCGTTCTATCAAACCACAACCCACTTTCTCATGAACTGGTTAATGCTTCAGAGCAAGCAAGCGACCGCGCATGGCGTCTACCTATGGCAGACGAGTACCATGAGCAACTGAACAGCCCATTTGCTGATATGGCAAACATCGGCGGCCGTCCTGGCGGTACGATTACTGCGGGTTGTTTCCTGTCTAAATTCACTAAAAAGTACCATTGGGCACATATAGATAGTGCAGGTACGGCGTGGAAATCAGGCGCTGCAAAAGGCTCGACAGGTCGCCCTGTCTCAATGCTAGTCCAATTCTTATTGAACCGCAGCGGCCAAGAAACTGAAGAGCAATCTTCAAAATAATGAGAAGGGCCTACGGGCCCTTTTTTCATAACCACTATTGCTGAGTAAGATTGGTATCCACGATTTTCAGTTAGAGTATTCAAGATGCAGACTGCCACGTTTTACATAGTGTCTTCAGACAGCCCACAAGCAAGTGAAGCCGGTCTCGCTCACTATGTACTGTTTCTTGCGCAGCACTTTGCAAAACAAGGCGCTAAACTTTACCTCAACTGTAACGATCAAGCTCATGCTGAGCGTATCGCTGAAGTTTTTTGGCAGGCAGAGCCTAATGAATTCATCGCGCATAACTTAGTTGGCGAAGGCCCAAAGTATTCAACAAATATTGAGATAGGCCATCAAGGTGTCAAACCAAATTGGAACCGCCAATTGGTAATAAATCTGGCCGATAATCATACAACCTTTGCGAACGCCTTTGCTCAGGTGATAGACTTCGTCCCTTACGAAGAAAAACCTAAGCAACTCGCTCGAGAAAGGTATAAAATTTACCGTCAGGCTGGATATCAGCTACAAACTATCGAGATTCAACATCCATAGTCAAACCTCATAGTTAAAGCTATCTTTGGATTTAGATTCAAGAAGCTTCACTTATGAAGTTTGACCACGATTAACCATTCACAGTATCCGTTTAAGAGCACTATGGAAAAGACATACAACCCAACATCAATCGAACAAGCTCTGTATAAGACTTGGGAAGAGAAAGGCTACTTTAAGCCACACGGTGACACATCAAAAGAAGCTTACAGCATCATGATCCCGCCACCGAACGTCACTGGTAGCCTACACATGGGTCACGCGTTCCAAGATACGATCATGGATACGCTTATCCGTGCTCAACGTATGAAAGGTAAAAATACGCTTTGGCAAGTCGGTACTGATCACGCTGGTATCGCCACTCAAATGGTGGTTGAGCGTAAGATCGCCGCTGAAGAAGGCAAAACTAAGCACGACTACGGCCGTGAAGCTTTCATCGACAAGATCTGGGAATGGAAGAACGAGTCTGGTGGCACTATCACTCAACAGCTTCGTCGCCTTGGGGCATCGGTAGACTGGGACCGTGAACGCTTCACGATGGATGATGGCCTATCTAATGCCGTTCAAGAGGTGTTTGTTCGTCTATACGAAGATGACCTCATCTACCGCGGTAAACGTCTAGTTAACTGGGATCCAAAACTGCACACGGCGATTTCAGATCTTGAAGTTGAAAACAAAGACAAAAAAGGTTTCATGTGGCACTTCCGCTACCCGCTAGCAAATGGTGTGAAAACCGCTGAAGGTAAAGACTACATCGTTGTGGCGACGACACGTCCTGAAACCATGCTGGGTGATACCGGTGTTGCGGTAAACCCAGAAGATCCTCGTTATAAAGATCTTATTGGTAAAGAGATCCTATTACCTATCGTGAACCGCCTAATTCCTATCGTAGGCGATGAGCACGCTGATATGGAGAAAGGTACGGGTTGTGTGAAGATCACACCGGCTCACGACTTTAACGACTACGAAGTTGGTAAACGTAATAACCTACCAATGATCAACATCCTAACGTTCAACGCTGATATCCGTGATGCAGCCGAAGTCTTCACCACCAACGGCGAAGAAAGCGACGTTTACTCAACAGATATCCCTGCTAAGTATCAAGGCATGGAGCGTTTTGCTGCGCGTAAGGCTATCGTTGCTGAATTCGACGAGCTTGGTCTTCTTGAGGAGATTAAAGATCACGACTTAACAGTACCATACGGCGACCGTGGCGGCGTGGTTATCGAACCCATGCTAACTGATCAATGGTACGTACGCGCTGCACCTCTTGCAGAACCAGCGGTGAAAGCAGTTGAAGATGGCGACATTCAGTTTGTTCCTAAGCAGTACGAAAACATGTACTTCTCTTGGATGCGTGACATTCAAGACTGGTGTATCTCACGTCAACTGTGGTGGGGTCACCGTATCCCAGCATGGTACGACAACGATGGCAACGTGTACGTAGGCCGTACTGAAGAAGAAGTACGTGCTAACAACAACCTTGCTCCAGTAATCGTTCTACGCCAAGACAACGACGTGTTAGACACATGGTTCTCTTCGGCACTCTGGACTTTCGGTACACAAGGCTGGCCTGAGCAAACTGAAGATCTGAAGACATTCCACCCTTCAGACGTTCTAGTCACAGGTTTCGACATCATCTTCTTCTGGGTTGCACGTATGATCATGATGACCATGCACTTCAACAAAGATGAAAATGGTAAAGCACAAGTCCCATTCAAGACAGTTTACGTAACGGGCCTAATCCGTGACGAAAACGGCGACAAGATGTCTAAGTCTAAAGGTAACGTGCTTGACCCTATCGACATGATCGATGGTATCGACCTTGAGTCTCTAGTTGAAAAACGTTGTGGCAACATGATGCAGCCTCAGCTTGCGAAGAAGATCGAGAAAAACACACGTAAGACTTTCGAAAATGGTATCGAACCCTACGGTACTGATGCACTGCGTTTCACACTTGCCGCTATGGCTTCAACTGGCCGTGACATCAACTGGGATATGAAGCGTCTTGAAGGTTACCGTAACTTCTGTAACAAGCTATGGAACGCAAGCCGTTACGTACTGATGAACACAGAAGAGCACGATTGTGGCATGTCACTGTCTGCTGAAGACCGTGCAAACATGGAATTCTCTCTAGCAGATAAGTGGATTGAATCTCAGTTTGAACTCGCAGCGAAAGAGTTTAACGCCCACCTAGACAACTACCGTCTAGACATGGCGGCAAACACGCTTTACGAATTCATCTGGAACCAATTCTGTGATTGGTACCTAGAGCTAACTAAGCCTGTTCTTTGGAAAGGTACTGAAGCTCAGCAACAAGCGACACGTTACACATTGATCACGGTTCTTGAGAAGACACTGCGTCTTGCTCACCCAGTGCTGCCTTACATCACTGAATCTATCTGGCAGAGCGTTAAGCCACTCGTCGACGGTGTTGAAGGTGAGACGATCATGACTCAAGCGCTTCCTCAGTTTAACGAAGCTAACTTCAATGCTGAGATCGTAGAAGACATCGAATGGGTGAAGACTTTCATTACTGCTATCCGTAACCTACGTGCGGAATACGACATTGCACCAAGCAAAGGTCTAGAAGTCATGATCAAGGTTACTAATGAGAAAGACGCTACGCGTATCGAAGCAAACAAGATCGTTTTGACTTCGCTAGCGAAACTAGATGATATTAACGTTCTCGCTGATGGTAAAGAGACTCCACTTTGTGCAACTAAACTGGTTGGCAAATCTGAGCTGATGATCCCAATGGCGGGTCTTATCGACAAAGATGCTGAACTTGCTCGTCTAGATAAAGAAGTCGCTAAAATCCAAGGCGAAATCAAACGTATCGAAGGTAAGCTAGCTAACGAAGGTTTCGTAGCTAAAGCCCCTGAAGTTGTTATCGCCAAAGAGCGTGAAAAGCTTGAAGGCTACCAAGAGACTCTTGTGAAGCTTGAAGAGCAAAAAGCGACCATCGCTGCGCTTTAAAGCTGATGGAATGAGAAGGCTTCGAACTTCTTGCTCTCACTAGAAAGGTTGGTCCTCGTGACCAACCTTTTTTTATACCTCTGATTCCAATATTCCAATGCTTCTCACTCTAGCCTCACTTATTGATAGGTTTCATCTATCAAATTAATCTCCACTTCCCATTACACTTAATGATAATAATTCTCAATAATAGAACTATCAAAACAACACAAGCTCGAGTCATTATCATGAAAAAGACACTCACCTTTGCTGCATTACATTTTACTATCGCATTTAGTGTCGCTTATCTACTAACCGGCGACATCTTAATTGGTAGCTTAATCGCGATGATTGAGCCCTCTGTGAATACTGTTGCCTTCTATTTTCATGAAAAGGCGTGGGCTCAAGTTCCGGCTCTTAAAGCTCGTCAGTGGATGACCAAATTAAAAACAGCAAGCTTTGCTAGCATCCACTTTAGTGTTGCCTTTACCGTTGTCTACTTGTTGACTGGGGATGCCTTTATCGGCGGTGTAATGGCTTTGCTCGAACCCAGTTTGAATACCATTGCATACTACTTCCACGAAAAAATTTGGTTAAAAAGAGCAGAAAGCCCGAATGCACCACCTCAGTTTTGTGGACACCAACATGCGTAATCTCAAGCGCGCTGAGCCATCAAGGTAAACCGCATCGAATAACAAAATTCAGCTAACTATTGACAAAGTTGCGCAGCGCAATTAAATTAATTGCGGTACGCAACTTTATTTCTTAATCCAAAGGTAGGTAGTTATGAATTCTCAACAGTTAAGAGACTATTCTCGTCAAACGGTTCGTTTACTTGGCATGCTTGATAAGCAGTGTGGTGATGTCGACCTCACTCCAGTTCAGGCTCATGCTCTTGGTGAGATCCAGTTGCAGCCAGTCACCATCAACCAATTGGCGCAGCAACTCAACGTCGATAAATCGAATGCAAGCCGCACTATCACAGGGCTAATCAAACTTGGCTTAGTTGAAAGCCTAGAGAATCCAACCGACAAACGTAGCCAATTAATCGCTCTGACCACTCAAGGTGTGGATGCGTTATCTCAACTCGACCAACAGCAAAGCCTTTTCTTTGAAAAAGTACTGTCGACTCTGAATGACAGCGAACAACAACGACTGAAACAAGGGCTCGAGAGTTACTTAAAAGGGCTAACGAAAGTATGCCAAGCCGATGAGTTTGTATTACGCCCACTCACCGAGTCAGATAACCAACAATTAGCAGAAGTCATTCGCCAAGTTTCAGCAGAACATGGCTTAACTGAAGATAAAGGTTATGGCGTGGCCGATCCAACCCTCGATGATATGTACTCTGTCTATAGCCAAGCGAATGCTATGTACTGGGTTATCGAACACAATGGAAAAATCGTCGGAGGAGGTGGCTTTGCCCCTTTAGCTGGGAAACCTAATGTATGTGAGCTACAAAAAATGTACTTCTTACCGCAAACTCGCGGGCATGGCCTAGCTAAGCGAATTGTAGGTTTGAGCTTAAAGCAAGCGAAACAACTTGGGTATCAACACATGTATTTAGAAACAACAGAGTGCTTAGGTGCTGCGGTCAAACTCTATGAAAAGCTAGGATTTGAGCACCTTGAGTCAGCTTGGGGTGATACAGGCCACGACGCTTGTGAGGTTGTCATGGCCAAAACGCTATAATGTGTCTTAAAATTGGGGTTAGCGTTGGGGTTAATTAATTGAAAAACCTATTGAAAACAAGCTAACAACGTAAAAAATTGCTGACGCAAGAAGCAGGGTTCAAGGCAACAAAGGAACTCTCTTCTTGTCCATCAAGTACCACTTCTAACGAATATAAATGTGTAGGGTTAGGATTCTCAATATCAAAAAGGATCGGCGCCTCAACCTGGAACACAACACCGGTATGGTCTGCGCGCACATCTATCGGCATCACTAATGTCATGCCATTAAACTTGATAGAGGCAGACACCAGTCCCGGCTTTAGTGTCTGATAAATAACATCCACTTTAAACTCACACCCCCCACCGTGGTGCCAGATTTGCTCTGTGACAACTTGCTCTAGCTTGACGTTTCGAACGAACTGCAAATATGGCACTTGCCAGATCCCGATACGAGAATCAGATTTAGCGACCGCCGATGAAGAGACTGACTTATCTATATCCTCTTCAAGCAATAGGCTCTCCTCCTCTTCAAGGAAAAGGATTTCAAAACGGTTACGGCCTAGCTGCATGTAAGGTCGAATATCTTTACAGTATTTAGCTTGGCTACCATCACAATCAAATACAGCGACACCATTGAGTCGCACTTCAGCAAAATAATCAATGCCAGCCATCACTAACTCAACAAACGGACACGCCAACATCGCATCATCCACTTCGATATCATGCATCAGATGCCACTCTTGCTCTGCAATCTCACTTTCACTCAAGTTATCAGGAAGCTTGGAACTTAACGGAGCCGGAAAGGTAATATCATCTTGTGGAATAGAGAGATCCGTCAATGGCGATATTTGCCAAAGACCATCGAGAGGTAATCGCATAGCATTCCTTGAGCTAGATCAATTTTGAACGCATTATAATGAATGAATGCCGATAAAGACATTCATTTTTCTGAGGATAAAAAAAATGCCAGCTCATGGCCGGCATTCTTAAAAACAGGGAAGAAATTACTCTTCGTCTTCATCATCTTCGTCTGGGTAGATAGCATCTTCACCTTCGTAGTAAGTGCCCCATCCGTCATAGATAATGTCAAACTTCTCAGCAAGATTGACAAGCTTCTCAACTTGCTCATCAATCACTTCGGCATTCAGAGTACATTGCATCGTTGCATCACAGCAAAGTAGCTTGTTGCCATCTTCGTCTTCTGTCTCTTCAGCTTCAAGCACTTCAAAACCCATTTTGAAGGCTTCAACAACAGCTTTCTCAAGTACTGAGAAATCTTCAGCAAATAGATGATGCTCGATATCGTATAGAGCTTCAGGATCGCTACCATCTTCAATGAGTGCTTCAATGATGTCGCGAGTCTCTCCTTTTTGAAATTCAATTAATTCCGCTACTGATAGATATTCATCTTCGTGAGACATGTGTCTGCTCCAGAGTGTTGACTATGAAAAGATCAAATTTGATTGCCACGAAATATGGCATGGATCGCTCAAAAAAGCCACCCAGAACAGCCCTTGAAAGGTAAGTTTATCGCGGGATAACAGGCGTATTATCAATTAAAAAGTGAAATCAAAATCACAGAAACAAATCTTCAACATTTTATTAACCAAGGCGTGTTTTAGCATTTCGTTTTTATTGCCACTTGAAGACTTATTGAATAAAACTTGCGTGATTAGTCAAGTTAGATGCATATGCTCAATCGGTTTGGGGGTGCATAAATGCTCAGGTTACTATCGGAAAATGCATAATAGCGCATAATAAGTCACGATTAATAAGCAAAATCCAATTCTACCGCCCCTTAGGTTGGGCATAGATAGTCAAAAATTCAGTTCCATTCGCAATGACCATAATTGGAGTTTGCTATCTAAATTTTCGAAAAATACAGTATTTATCACCAAAAAAAGGAGAAACACCTTGTATTAACTCAAGCCGAGAAACTTGCATATTACCAACAAGCTTGTCATAAATAGACGCTGGATTAATAGTAAGGATGCAAAATGAGTAAGCTGTACGTTGGCTCCGAAGTCGGTCAATTAAGACGAGTTCTCCTAAATCGACCTGAAAGGGCACTCACCCACCTCACCCCTTCTAACTGTCATGAGCTGCTTTTTGATGATGTACTTGCAGTAGAAGCGGCAGGTGAAGAACACGATGCCTTTGCAACAACACTTCGTAATCAAGATGTTGAAGTGTTGCTACTGCATGACCTACTGGTTGAGACGCTCACTGTTGCTCAAGCTCGTGAGTGGCTGCTTAATACTCAAATCTCAGATTTCCGTTACGGTCCTACATTTGCTCGTGATTTAAAAGCGTACCTTGCTCAAATGGACAATGAGCACTTGGCCACGATCCTACTTGGTGGTTTAGCTTATTCAGAGCTTCCGATTAAATCTTCTTCAATGCTACCGAAAATGCACCGCCCGCTCGATTTCGTTATTGAGCCGCTCCCCAACCATCTATTTACCCGTGATACGTCTTGCTGGGTTTATGGCGGTGTCTCTCTAAACCCTATGATGATGCCAGCTCGTCAACGAGAAACGAATCACTTGCGAGCAATATACCGCTGGCACCCTGTATTCGCAGGTCAAGATTTCATTAAGTATTTTGGTGATGAAGATCTTCACTATGACAATGCAAACATTGAAGGTGGTGATGTACTGGTTATCGGTAAAGGTGCCGTTCTTATCGGTATTTCAGAACGAACGAAACCACAAGGGGTCGAAAATCTAGCGGCCAGTTTATTCAAATCCGGTCAAGCGAAAGAAGTGATTGCAATAGATTTACCCAAGCATCGCTCTTGTATGCACCTTGATACAGTGATGACGCACATGGATATCGACACTTTCTCTGTCTATCCAGAAATCGTTCGTAAAGATCTCGACACGTGGCGCTTAACGCCGCAAGAAAAGGGTGAAATGCGAGTTGAAAAAGCCGACAACTACCTATCCGCGATTGAAGGCGCTCTTGGGCTCGATCAACTGACGATCATTACGACCGGTGGTGATAATTACGAAGCTGAACGCGAACAGTGGAATGACGCTAACAACGTACTGACCGTGAAACCCGGTACCGTAATCAGTTATGAGCGCAATGTTTATACCAATGAAAAATATGACAAAGCGGGTATCGAAGTTCTGACGATTCCAGGTAACGAACTCGGCCGTGGTCGTGGTGGCGCTCGCTGTATGAGCTGCCCTATCGAAAGAGACGGTATCTAAGTCAAAGAGCTCAGTTAGACAGACGCAAAAACTCATCTAAGCCAGTACCATCATACTGGCCTTTTATATCAAACCAATAAAATAAGTATTCACAAATACAGCATTTTTATGTTTAACTAAGTTCTTCTTTGATTCTATATACGCAAGGAGCGAGAGATGGCCTTTAATCTTCGCAATCGTAACTTTCTAAAACTTCTCGACTTTACCCCTAAAGAGATTCAGTTTTTACTCGACCTGTCTGCCGACTTAAAAAAAGCAAAGTATGCAGGTACAGAACAGAAGAAACTCAACGGCAAGAACATTGCTTTGATCTTCGAGAAAGCATCAACTCGAACACGATGTGCGTTTGAAGTGGCCGCCTTTGATCAAGGTGCTCAAGTCTCTTACCTTGGCCCTTCTGGCTCCCAGATTGGTCAAAAAGAATCAATGAAAGATACGGCGCGTGTTTTGGGGCGTATGTACGATGGTATCGAATACCGTGGTTTTGGCCAGAGTATCGTTGAAGACTTGGGCGCTTATGCGGGCGTGCCGGTTTGGAATGGCTTAACCGATGAGTTCCACCCTACTCAGATCTTAGCTGATTTCCTTACGATGCTTGAGCATGGTCGTGGTAAACATCTACACCAAATCCGCTTTGCTTATCTAGGTGATGCACGCAATAACATGGGTAACTCTCTGTTAGTCGGTGCTGCGAAAATGGGCATGGATATTCGCTTGGTCGCGCCAAAAGCGTTCTGGCCAGAAGAACAGCTCGTTGAAGAGTGCCAAGCTATCGCACAAAGTTCAGGGGCTAAAATCACTCTAACGGAAGACGTGGCGAAAGGCGTGAAAGGATGTGACTTCCTATACACCGATGTTTGGGTTTCGATGGGTGAAGCGCCAGAAGCTTGGGACCAACGAGTTGCGCTGATGACTCCTTACCAAGTAAATATGGATGTCATTAAGCTCACCGGTAATCCTCAAGTAAAATTCATGCACTGCTTACCCGCTTTCCACAACAATGAAACCGTGATCGGCCAGCAAGTCGCAGACAAGTATGGAATGAACGGTTTAGAAGTGACGGATGAAGTCTTTGAATCGGATTACTCGATTGTGTTTGATGAAGCAGAAAATCGCATGCATACCATCAAAGCAATAATGGTGGCGACATTAGGTCAATAGAGAATCACTTACATCAATAAAAGCTTGATGTAATCGCTTGCGCTCACAAATTGAAAGCGTATAATTCTCGGCAATTTGTCTGAGAGTAGTGAAAATGGCGCCAACCAATATTGTAAAAACACATAATAACATTGTGAAAACACCCAATATTGCTCGTAAGCTAAGATGCTTATCAGGCCGTCTATTCTGCTTTTCAGCACTTTTTTAAAGCCTCCCATTATGGGGGGCTTTTTTATGGCCAATACATTATTGTGAGGAAGAAGATCATGGCGAATTCGCTCTATCAAAAGCACATCATCTCAATTCCAGAGCTTTCTCGTGAAGAGCTAGAATTAATTGTTCAAACGGCAGGTCAGCTGAAAGCTGAACCAAACCCAGAACTCATCAAGAACAAAGTTGTTGCCAGCTGCTTCTTCGAACCTTCAACGCGAACTCGTCTCTCTTTTGAAACGGCGATTCAACGCATCGGTGGTGATGTGATTGGTTTCGACAGTGGCGGTAACACTTCTTTAGCAAAGAAAGGTGAAACGCTAGCAGACTCGGTACGGGTTATCTCTTC
This sequence comes from Vibrio minamisatsumaniensis, assembly GCF_050337445.1. Taxonomy (NCBI): domain Bacteria; kingdom Pseudomonadati; phylum Pseudomonadota; class Gammaproteobacteria; order Vibrionales; family Vibrionaceae; genus Vibrio; species Vibrio minamisatsumaniensis. The sequence continues at coordinate 17,567 of NZ_JAKJSY010000017.1, forward strand.
CTACGTTGACGCTTACGTGATGCGTCACCCTCAAGAAGGTGCAGCACGTCTGGCTTCGGAGTTCTCAAACGGTGTACCGGTTATTAACGCGGGCGACGGCGCAAACCAACACCCAACACAAACGTTATTAGACCTGTTCTCTATCGCTGAAACGCAAGGCCGCCTCGACAACCTAAACGTAGCCTTCGTTGGTGACCTTAAGTACGGCCGTACGGTTCACTCGCTGACTCAAGCACTCGCGAAGTTCGACAACATCTGTTTCTACTTCATCGCTCCAGAAGCACTGGCGATGCCTGACTACATTTGCGAAGAGCTTGATGAAGCGGGCATCAAATACCAACTGTTGACGGAGATGGAAGATGTCATTCCTGAACTGGATGTCTTGTACATGACTCGAGTTCAAAAAGAGCGCTTTGATGAATCGGAATACGCGCACATCAAATCCGCGTATATCCTGACCGCTCCGATGCTGGAAAATGCCCGTGACAACCTAAAGGTTCTGCACCCTTTACCACGCGTTGACGAAATTACCGTTGATGTCGATAAGACGCCTTACGCATACTACTTCCAGCAAGCTGAGAACGGTGTTTATGCGCGCGAAGCATTGTTAGCCCTTGTTCTTAATGAAACGCTGTAGAGGAGAGATATCATGTCTAAAGAGACTCAATTAAAAGTTGAAGCCATCAAAAATGGAACGGTTATCGACCACATCCCTGCGAATATCGGGATCAAGGTGCTCAAACTGTTCGACATGCATAACTCGAATCAACGAGTTACGATCGGCCTAAACTTACCCTCCTCTGCACTAGGCGGAAAAGATCTACTCAAGATTGAGAATGTGTTTATCACAGAAGAGCAAGCCAGCAAGCTGGCTCTTTACGCACCTCATGCGACCGTTAACCAAATCGAAGATTACGCAGTGGTTAAGAAGCTCGCACTAGAGCTTCCTGAGCAAATCAACGATGTGTTTGAGTGTCCAAACACCAACTGTATTACTCACAATGAACCGGTTGAAAGCAGCTTTAAGATCTTTGAAAAGAAAGAAGATATTCGATTGAAGTGTAAGTATTGCGAAAAAGTCTTCTCTCGCGAGATCGTGACAGAAAGATAACGTCATACGGCCACGCTCACCGAATGCAAAAACCATCAAATACCTCGCCTATGCGGGGTATTTTACGCTTTACCTATCTCACATTTGAAGGCACACTGAAAATCACTTTTTATCTAATAATTGATGGAATAAACCAATGACTAAAGTACTTCACACAGAATCAGCTCCAGCGGCAATCGGCCCATATGTACAAGGCGTTGACCTTGGCAACATGGTTCTGACTTCGGGTCAAATCCCGGTAAACCCAGCAACCGGTGAAGTATCGGATGATATCGCAGAGCAAGCTCGCCAATCTCTAGACAACGTTCAAGCGGTTGTTGAAGCTTCAGGCCTGACAGTAAAAGACATCGTAAAACTGACGGTATTCGTTAAAGACCTCAACGACTTCGGCACAGTAAACGAGGTTTACGGCAAATTCTTCGATGAGCACGGTGTAGCAAACTACCCGGCACGTTCATGCGTTGAAGTCGCTCGTCTACCAAAAGATGTCGGTATCGAGATCGAAGCTATTGCGGTTCGCAAATAGGCTTTATACTAATAGTAGTAAATAACGGGTCATCCTAGCTTGTAAAAAGCCTCGATAACTTCGTTAGAATTTTTGTTTGTAGAATAACTACTTATCGAAAAATGCTGGACGTTTATCAGATGCAAAAAAGGTTGCCCCGTTGGCAACCTTTTTTATTGTTCATCGTTTCGCTTAGATAATTACTTTTTATTAAGCTCAGCCACTTCTTTATCTAACACTTCAAGCTTAGCAGCCATTTGCTCACGAGCTAGGTTAGCGAGTTGACGAACATTAGACTTGTCGTAACCTTCAGTGCTGATAGGTGGCAGCATTTCAACAATCACATGACCATTATTCCAACGGTTTAGCTTTACGCCACCGGTTGAACTGCACACGATAGGAATGATCGGTAAGCCAGCACCAATCGCTGCATGGAAAGCACCGGTCTTAAATGGCAATAAGCCACGGCCACGAGATCGAGTGCCCTCAGGAAACATCCACACTGACACATCGCTCTCTTTTAGACTCGTCACGACCTGATCAATCGTACCGACCGCTTTACTGCGGTTAGCTCGGTCAATGAGGATGTTACCCGTCAACCAGTACAACTGACCAAAAAGAGGCATCCACGCTAGGCTCTTCTTACCAACGGTGACAACCTTAGGTGTGACGGCTGATGAAATCGTGAATAAGTCCCAGCTATTTTGATGGTTAGCAACGTAGACGTGTTGACCACGAGAATAAGCATCTTCTGGGATACGAAGCTCTAATTTGATGCCGAATATTTTCGACATACGACCGAAATAACGGCCAAAGGTAAATACGTGCTTCGGATTACGTGGACTCAGTAGACAGTAACCACATCCAAATACAAACATAAGAATCGCAAATATCGCCACTGCGAAAATACGTAATATTGCTATCATTTTGTTCCTCACCAACCGTAAAGCTCATTCATCGAGTCACACTGAGGTGTACAACAGAGTCATTTGCGGTAAATACAACGATAAAAAAGCCGAAACCAAGGTTCCGACTTTTGTGTTTTTATCTTACGGATTCATGAATCGCTAACCAAGTTAGCTCGACTCACGAAATCGTGTAATGTTTGCGCCTAAAGCGGAAAGCTTATCTTCAATCTTATCGTAACCACGATCGATGTGATAAATACGGTCCACGATGGTTTCACCTTGAGCAATACAACCCGCAATAACAAGGCTTGCAGATGCGCGAAGATCCGTTGCCATAACTTGAGCGCCACTCAATTTATCGGTTTCGCCACAAATCGCCGTGTTACCTTCGATCTCGGCTTTTGCCCCCATTCTCTGTAATTCAGGAATGTGCATAAAGCGGTTTTCAAAGATAGTCTCAGTGATCACACCGCTGCCCTTCGCCATCATGTTAAGTAGCGTAAACTGAGCTTGCATGTCGGTTGGGAAACCAGGGTGAGGTGCCGTTACGATTTTCACCGCTTTCAACTCACGATCTGTCATATCAAGGCTAATCCAATCTTCGCCCGTTTCAATCTTCGCCCCCGCTTCTTCAAGCTTGGCTAATGCCGCTTCAAGAAGATGAGCATGGGTGTTACGACAAACCACTTTACCGCCAGAAACCGCCGCCGCCACCAGGAACGTACCGGTTTCAATACGGTCAGCAACCACAGAGTGGAAACCACCACCAAGACGCTCAACGCCTTCGATCGTAATTGTGTCTGTGCCTGCACCAGAAATTTTAGCACCTAACGTATTAAGAAAATCAGCCGTATCGACAATCTCAGGCTCACGCGCCGAGTTATCAAGAACCGTTTTGCCTTCCGCTAAAGTTGCAGCACACATGACCGTAATGGTGGCACCCACACTGACTTTATCCATTACGATATGCGCACCTTTTAGGCGGCCATCAACACTTGCTTTCACATAACCATCTTCCAACACAATGGTGGCACCTAGCTGTTCTAGGCCATGGATATGCAGGTCAACAGGTCGAGCACCAATGGCACAGCCACCAGGGAGTGACACTTGCCCCTCACCAAAGCGAGCAACGAGAGGACCCAAAGCCCAAATAGAAGCGCGCATGGTTTTCACTAAATCGTAAGGCGCACAGAACTCGTTGATTTCACTGCCATCAACATGAACACTACCATTGCGCGTTACTTTAGCACCTAAACGCTTAAGCAGCTCCATCGTAGTATCGATATCACGTAAGTGAGGGACATTACTCACTTCAACTGGCTCTTCAGCAAGGATTGAAGCAAATAAGATAGGTAGCGCTGCATTTTTTGCGCCTGAGATCGTCACTTCACCGCTTAACGGTTTGTTTGATCCTATAACTCGAAACTTTTCCATCATAAACCTTAAAGTGACATCAGTTTCTTATCGCGTTCCCACTCTTCTGGCGTGAAAGCCTTAATAGAAAGAGCATGGATGTCATTGCGTTGAATGTATTCCATGAGTGGGCCGTAGATGAGCTGCTGCTTCTTAACTCGATTCATGCCATCAAAACATGCATCAACCGCAACAACTTCGTAATGACTGCCTTCTCCCTTCACGATAATTTCCTGAAGGTTCAGTGCTTCTGCTAATAATTCTTGTACTTTTGTGCTGTCCACCAATAGCTCCTGCCTAATTTTTTATGTGTTCTGCCATCATTGGCTGGATATTGCTCAATTGGAACAACGTTCGTAATTGTTCTGGCACGAAACTGAGCATTATATGACAGTTTTGATTTTTTGCATGCTCTAATAAGTGAATTAGCATCACCATTCCTGCTGAATCGACTCGATTGATATGGCTAAGGTCAATTTCAACGCTTAACTCACTTGTTTGCCATTTTTCCAATACTCGCCAGATTGCCGGAACACTATCGCGATCTATGTCTCCGATCAGCTGATAATTTTTAGCGCTTAATCGCTGCCATTGAGAGTGACTCATTTATTTCTTACTCTCAAAATGAATCGGTTGTGCCGCCAGTTTTTCTAGTTCACCAGCAACAGACAAGATACCCTCTTGACGAATCTTAGTGTTCCACTCTGATTGCTTACTCGACAGCAAACTTATGCCTTCTGCAACCATATCAAATGCCTTCCATTCGCCCGACTTCTTGTCTTTACGCAGCTTAAATTCAAGCGTAATGTTGGGCCGCGGCGTATCAATGATATCCAGCTTAATCGTGGTAATACGGCTGTCAGGTTTCACTTTTGGTTCTGGGCCAAACTTAATGATTTGATCCGTATATTGAGTCAATACTTGAGCGTAAGAAGAAACAAGATATTGACGGAATGCATCAATAAATGCACGAACATCTTTTCTATCCGCACCTTTCAAGTTTGGTCCTAGTAGCTTAAGGGCTGCATATTGAGCATTTACATAAGGCATCAACTCTTCTTCCACGATGACCTTAAGTAACTCCGGATCTTGGCGGATGTTCTCTTGCTCACGCTTCAAACGTTCGAAGGCCACTTCAGCAACTTGAGTCATCATCTGATAAGGCTGTGTACGATCAATCGACTCAGCGGCAAAGGCATGAGTTGACATCATTAAAGCAACCAGAGTGAGAAAGGCTTTTTTCAATAGATTATTCGTCTTCAACATAATATTGTTTTTTAACACAAGACTACTCCTTCGCGTCTTTATCATCCGATCCACCAACGCTGTACAACACTTGACCGATCAAATCTTCTAGCACTAATGCTGATTTGGTGTCTTCGATCGAATCACCATCAACTAACATCTCTTCATCTTCAAAAATGAATCCAGGAACCAGACTAATGTACTGCTCACCGATTAAACCCGATGTTAATATTTGAGCACTAGAGGTATCAGGAAACTGTGAGTACTGACTATCAATCGACATTTCCACGACCGGAAGATAACTTTCAGTATCCAGCTCAATACTTTTCACTCGCCCAACAACGACGCCACCAACTTTCACTGGAGAGCGTACTTTTAAGCTGCCAATGTTATCAAAAGTCGCTTTCAAGTTATAAGTATGGTTTGAACCGAGACCTTTTACGTCAGCGACTTGAAAGATCATGATTAAGATTGCGCAAATTCCGGCAATGACAAAGCTGCCGACCCATAATTCTAATTTTCGAGTTTGTTGCATGATTAATTCCCAAACATCAATGCGGTAAGAACAAAATCTAGCCCTAATACCGCTAGAGAAGAGTGCACAACTGTGCGTGTGGTTGCTTGACTAATCCCTTCCGAGGTCGGTACCGCATCATAACCATTGAAAAGCGCAATCCATGTTACGGTAATAGCAAAGACCATACATTTGATCATACTGTTGCCAATGTCTCGACCTAACTCCACCGAAGACTGCATCGCTGACCAAAAGCTACCGTGGTCAATGCCTTTCCAATCGACACCCACTAACTGCGCTCCCCAAATACCGACCGCCATAAAGATCATCGCCAGCAGAGGCATCGAAATAAGACCCGCCCAAAGACGTGGTGCAATAATGCGTTTAAGGGGATCTACCGCCATCATTTCAAGGCTAGAGATTTGCTCCGTCGCCTTCATTAGTCCAATTTCCGCCGTCAATGCTGAACCAGCTCGTCCGGCAAATAAAAGCGCCGTCACCACAGGGCCGAGTTCACGAAGCAACGACAATGCGACCATTTGCCCGAGATTACCCTCAGCGCCGTAATCAATTAATACGACATAGCCCTGCAGGCTGAGCACCATGCCGATGAACAGACCCGAAACTAAAATAATAGCCAATGACTGAACGCCAACGCTATAAAGTTGTTTAACGAATAAAGGGAAGTTTTTTAGTCGCGGAATGCCAAACAAAGCCCCAAATAACATCAAGCTTGCTCGACCAAACGACTCACAGATCGCTAGTGTGCGCTTACCGACACCCGCAATGGCTTTAACAATCATATTAAAACAAATCCTTTTCTAAGCTCTTTGCAGGGAATCTAAATGGCACCGGACCATCGGCTTCGCCTTGCAAAAATTGCTGCACTCTCGGATCGCTATTATTGTACAACTCGTCAGGAGACCCCGCTGCGATGATTTTGCTATCAGCCATGAGGTAAACCCAGTCAGCAATACTCATCACCTCAGGCACATCGTGAGAGACAACAATGGAGGTTAAGCCCAAAGCTTGATTGAGATTCCGTATCAGTTCAACTAAGACCCCCATGGTGATAGGATCTTGACCGACAAAAGGCTCATCGTACATGATAAGTGCCGGATCCAAGGCGATCGCACGAGCCAATGCTGCACGTCTCGCCATTCCACCAGACAATTCGCTTGGCATTAATTGTGCCGCCCCTCGTAATCCTACCGCTTCAAGCTTAAGTAATACGATGGTACGAATGAGTTTTTCGTTCAGTTCTGTGTGCTCTCGCAGCGGAAACGCTACATTATCAAAGACATTAAGATCCGTAAAAAGCGCCCCTGATTGGAAAAGCATGCTCATTTTTTTACGCGCTTGATAGAGTTTTCGACGCGATAAGGCTGGGATATTGTCCCCATCAAACCAAACTTCACCACTATCTGGCGGCAGTTGTCCACCAATCAAACGCAATAAGGTGGTTTTACCTATCCCTGATGGCCCCATGATTGCGGTTATTTTCCCTTGAGGAACGTCTAAACTGATGTCATCAAAGATAACGCGCTCACCTCGAGAGAAACTTAGGTTCTTCACTTTTACAAGCTCAGTATTCAACATGATCTTGTTGTTTCCTTGCTCTAAAAAACGCCAATTATGGCTGCAATAATAATGAGTCTACTTTAGAATTAAAAGCACTGTTCAATTAATTACAAAAATCAGAAAACCATGGCGGAGATCTGAAAGCATTGAGAAATTGCTTATTCAGCGACATTTCTTTACGACTAACTGGCAATTAATTTGTTGAGTGGCTTCCCTTTTACCCAGCAACAAGTCAAAATTAGCGGTTAATTCTCCGTTTTTATTATTTTTTTAGGAACCATTATGCTTCTTGAAGCGATTGCTTTTCTCGTTATCGGCCTAGGTTTTTTGGTGTGGAGTGCAGATAAGCTAGTTTACGGCGCTGCGGCTCTTGCTCGCAATGTCGGTATCTCACCATTAGTTATCGGCATGACGATTCTTGCAATGGGATCTTCGGCTCCTGAAATGATGGTTTCTGCAACTGCAGCCCTAGATGGCAAAACAGATACGGCTGTCGGTAATGTTTTAGGCTCGAACATCGCCAACATCGCACTGATTTTAGGCATTACAGCGCTTATTAAGCCGCTCTCTATCAGTTCTGGTATCATTCGCCGTGAACTTCCATTAATGATAGGTGTTACCGTATTAGCAGGCGCACTGCTTTGGGACAACCATTTAGGCTTTTATGAAGGCGTGTTGTTGTTTGTTCTTTTTGCCGCTTTCTTATTTGCCATGTTACAAATCAGTCGCAATGAAAAAAAGAATGGCGACGCCTTTCTTGAAGAGCAAGAGTCAGAGATCCCTGAAGGTGTCAGTAACCCTAAAGCTGTAATGTGGGTGATCATTGGCCTAATCGTTCTGCCTTTGTCGGCGAATATGCTGGTGGATAACGCGGTTGTTATCGCAAAATACTTTGGTATGAGTGATCTTGTAATTGGTTTAACCATCATTGCGGTTGGTACCAGCCTACCAGAACTTGCAGCATCACTTGCCGGCGTGATGAAGGGAGAAGACGACATGGCCGTGGGTAATATCATTGGTTCGAATGTGTTTAATATCCTTGCCGTTATGGGGATCCCAGGCATCCTCAACCCTTCAATGTTGAATGAGTTTGCAATGGGGCGTGACTTCTGGGTAATGCTAGGTGTATCCCTTCTCCTGGTGATTATGGCACTCGGCAAGTCTCGCAGAGTGAATCGAATTGAAGGTGGTATATTGATTGCGACGTTTGTGGCCTATCAAAGTTATCTACTCATGCACATGTCAGCTTAATTATTGATTTAACCTCCCGCATTTGGAGTATTTTATGTCTCAGCCATTCGATTATTGCAGTGTTGCAAAACAAGTTTTAGAAACCGAAGTTGCAGGTCTTACTCAATTAGACCAATATTTTAATGATGATTTTAGCAAGGCTTGTGATCTGATCCTAAACAACGAAGGCAAAGTGGTTGTGATGGGCATGGGTAAATCCGGTCACATTGGCAACAAAATAGCAGCAACGCTAGCAAGCACAGGAACATCCGCTTTCTTTGTACACCCAGGAGAAGCGGCGCACGGCGATTTAGGTATGATTGAACCGGGTGATATTGTGATTGCCATATCCAATTCAGGCGAATCAAATGAAATACTCAGCCTATTTCCAGTCTTAAAGCGTTTAAACATCAAGATCATCAGCATGACAGGTAAGCCGACATCAAACATGGCGACCTTATCTGATATCCACTTACAAATTTCGGTACCGGAAGAAGCTTGCCCACTCGGCTTAGCGCCAACAACCAGTACCACCGCGACTTTGGTTATGGGTGATGCATTAGCCGTTGCACTTTTGCAGGCTCGAGGCTTTACCGCTCAAGACTTTGCTCTGTCTCATCCCGGTGGCGCTTTAGGTCGTCAATTGCTGTTAAAACTCGATGATATAATGCACACAGGTGACGCTCTTCCAGTTGTCACGCCAAACGCGCTAGTTCGAGACGCCCTATTAGAGATATCTCAAAAAGGCTTGGGCATGACGGCAATCGTTGGTAAAGATGGTCAAATGACCGGTATTTTTACCGATGGTGATTTACGCCGTATCCTAGACAAGCGTGTTGATATTCATAACACCAAAATCGGCGATGTGATGACATTGAACCCGACGGTAGCTGAACCAAATATGCTGGCAGTCGAGGGGTTAAACTTGATGCAAGCGAAAAGCATTAATGGCCTGATGTTATGCCACGAAGGTAAACTGGTTGGAGCCTTAAACATGCATGACTTACTGAAAGCAGGAGTAATGTAATGACACAGACAATCGACACCCTATACGGCACCGTTGATGCTGATGTATTCGCTGTAGCAAAAGAGATCAAACTGCTGATCTGCGATGTCGATGGCGTCTTCTCTGATGGTCGCATCTACATGGGTAACAACGGTGAAGAGCTGAAAACCTTTCACACTCGTGACGGTTACGGCATTAAATCACTGATGAACGCGGGTATTGAAATCGCAATCATCACCGGCCGTCAATCTCAAATTGTTGAGAATCGAATGACCGCTCTCGGCATCAAGCTGATTTATCAAGGTCAAGACGATAAAGTTAAAGCATACCAAGACATTTGCGATAAGCTTTCAGTTAACCCTGAAAATACAGGTTATATTGGAGATGATTTGATCGACTGGCCGGTAATGGAAAAAGTTGGCTTGAAAGTCTGTGTAGCAGATGGTCACCCACTGCTAGCAAAACGAGCCAATTACGTAACAACCATTAACGGTGGCCACGGCGCGGTACGTGAAGTTTGCGACCTTATTTTACAAGCCAGAAATGAACTCGACGTGCACAAAGGTTTAAGCATATGAGTTTTACTCGTATTATCTATTTAATACTCATATTTATCGCTTGTTGGTCAACCTACTACTTGTTTGACAAACAGCAAACATCGACGATACAAGTGCCTCCGAATGTAGAGCTCCCTTCATTTAGTGGCAAGAGTTTGAACAACATTAGCTATAGCCAAACCGGTATTCGTAGCTATCTGGTTGAATCAACATATTTAGAGCACTACTCAGAGGTTGGCGATACACATTTTCAAAATCCGGTTCTCTCGGTATACCGAGATGGACAAACTATTGAATGGCGAATCACCGCTGATCGCGCAATTATGGATAAAAATCAAGTCGTCACTTTTTATGGCAATGTTGTAGCAAAGAACCTGTTGCCAGAAGCCAGTTTCGATACCATGACCACGGATAAGATGGTTGTTGAACTGACTAGCCGAGATTTTTATTCAGAGACTCCGGTCCATATGATCGGTACATTTTTTGAAACTGAGGGACAAGCAATGAAAGGTAATTTCGGTACCAACAATGCGACCCTCTTTAATTCTGTTCAAGGTAGATATGAAACTCTTACACCTTAGTTTATTCGCTTTGGCCCTTGCTGCACCAAGTGTCTATGCCCTATCTTCAGATAGCGAGCAGCCCGTCTACATCGACTCAGACAGCCAGCAATTGGACATGAAAAGTAACCAAGTGACATTTCTTGGCGATGTAAACCTGAAACAAGGTAGCATCAATATCAATGCCGATAAGGTTATTGTTACCCGTAATGCTGCCAACGGCGAAATCGAAGCCATTCAAGGCTTTGGCAAGCCCGCAACCTTCTCACAACTGACTGATGAAGGAAAAACACTTTACGGTGAAGCTAACGACTTACATTACCAACTGGTTGCTGACACATTAATCATGACTAAGAATGCGATGCTGTCTCAAGATGGCAGTATCATTCGCGGTTCTAAAATTACTTATGAGATCGGCTCTCAGAAATTAGTCGCTGACAGTGGTAAAAACAAACGTGTGTCAACGGTTTTACAACCAACGGAAGTGAATAAGTAACGATGGCTGTTCTAAAAGCAAAAAACCTAGCGAAAACCTACAGCAAGCGTAAAGTGGTCACCGATGTAAGCTTGCAAGTCGAATCGGGTCAGATTGTGGGTCTGCTTGGACCGAATGGTGCAGGCAAAACCACATCGTTCTATATGATTGTTGGTCTGGTTGCGCGAGATGAAGGCACCATCAGCATTGATGACCGAGACATCAGTATCTTACCCATGCACAGTCGCTCTCGTCTTGGTATCGGCTACTTACCTCAAGAAGCTTCTATTTTTCGTAAGTTGTCTGTAGAGGACAACATCATGGCGGTTTTACAAACGCGTGATGAAATGACCAAAGAACAGCGCCAAGATAAGTTGGAAGACCTGCTGGAGGAGTTCCACATTCAACATATCCGCACCAGCAATGGTATGGCTTTGTCCGGTGGTGAACGTCGTCGCGTTGAGATAGCTCGAGCTCTGGCAGCCAATCCGCAGTTCATTCTACTGGACGAACCCTTTGCCGGCGTTGACCCAATCTCTGTTATCGATATCAAAAAAATTATCGTTCACCTGCGTGATCGTGGTTTGGGTGTTTTAATCACTGACCACAACGTTCGTGAGACATTAGACGTATGTGAAAAAGCTTACATCGTAAGCCAAGGACACCTGATCGCTGAAGGTACGCCTGAGGACGTTCTCAATAACGAACAAGTTAAACAAGTTTATCTAGGCGAACAATTCCGTCTATGATTAGATAGAGAGTATCGAGAGTTCTAAGAATAATAACTAGGTAAGTAATACTGAATGAAACCCTCATTACAACTTAAGTTAGGCCAACAGTTAGCAATGACGCCTCAATTGCAGCAAGCGATTCGTTTGTTGCAATTGTCGACATTAGATTTGCAGCAAGAGATTCAAGAAGCACTTGAGTCTAATCCACTACTCGATGTCGAAGAAGGCAATGAAGAAGCACCGACGTCAGAAGAAAAACCTAGCAGTGACGAGAAAGAATCAGTTGATACCACAGAGCAAGACTTAGCCGATAGCTCAGACTTAATCGAAAAATCAGAGATTGGCAACGAACTCGAGATCGACACAACTTGGGAAGACGTTTACAGCGCAAATACTGGGAACACTGGCATTGCTCTTGATGACGATATGCCTGTGTACCAAGGTGAAACGACGGAAAGCCTGCACGATTACCTGCTTTGGCAACTCGACTTAACACCATTTACAGAAACAGATAGAAGCATAGCTTTAACACTGATTGATGCGATTGATGACTACGGCTACCTCACTGTAACTTGTGAAGACATCCTTGAAAACTTCGCCAATGAAGAGATCGAGCTGGATGAAATTGAAGCCGTACGTAAACGAATTCAGCAGTTTGATCCGCTAGGGGTCGCTTCAGTCAATTTGCAAGATTGCTTGTTACTGCAACTGGCCACCTTCCCTCAAGATACGCCTTGGCTCAACGAAGCTAAGTTAGTACTGACTAGCCATATCGATCAGCTTGGTAATCGCGATTACAAACTGGTGATCAAAGAGACCAAGTTGAAAGAAGCAGAACTGCGTGAAGTTTTGCAACTGATTCAACAACTGGACCCTCGCCCTGGTAGTAAGATTACTCCGGATGAAACTGAGTATGTGGTTCCGGATGTATCGGTATTTAAAGACCTTGGTAAATGGGTCGTGACCATAAACCCGGATAGCGTGCCGAAGCTGAAAGTGAATCAGCAATACGCCAGTCTGAGTAGCAAAGGCAACAGCGCCGACAATCAATACATCCGCTCAAACTTGCAAGAAGCTAAGTGGCTAATTAAAAGCCTAGAGAGCCGAAATGAGACGCTACTCAAAGTTGCGAGATGCATTGTTGAACATCAACGTGATTTCTTCGAACATGGCGAAGAAGCGATGAAGCCAATGGTTCTAAACGATGTTGCACTCGCCGTTGATATGCATGAGTCGACAATATCTCGTGTTACGACTCAAAAATTCATGCATACGCCACGTGGTATTTTCGAACTCAAATACTTTTTCTCAAGCCATGTCAGTACTGACAATGGTGGTGAATGTTCATCGACAGCAATTCGCGCGCTCATTAAGAAACTTGTCGCGGCAGAAAATACGGCGAAACCTCTCAGTGATAGTAAGATTGCTGCCCTACTGGCTGACCAAGGGATACAGGTCGCTAGACGTACGATAGCGAAGTACCGTGAATCTCTGGGCATCGCCCCATCGAGTCAGCGTAAACGCCTACTATAAGTAAATTACGTTCGCTGTTTAGTCAGCGATGTGTTTGCTTTTAACCTGGCAACTAACTGAAAAGGAAAGTCTATGCAAATCAATATTCAAGGCCATCACGTTGATCTTACCGATTCAATGCAAGACTATGTTCACACGAAATTCGACAAACTTGAACGCTTTTTTGAACATATAAATAGCATTCAGGTTGTTTTAAAAGTTGAGAAAATCAATCAAATTGCAGAAGCGACCCTTCACATAAATCAAGGTGAGATTCATGCCGCAGCAACAGATGAAAATATGTATGCTGCGATTGATTCACTGGTTGACAAACTCGTCCGTCAACTCAACAAGCACAAAGAAAAACTAAGTAATCACTAACATGCAATTAAGCGAAGTACTTTCATTGGACTGCACCAAAAGTGCAGTCCAATGCACAAGCAAAAAAAGAGCCCTTGAGCTCATTAGTCAGATCGCAGCAGAAAGCTGTGGTCAAGATTCAACAGAACTGTTTGAGTGTATGTTGAGCCGCGAAAAAATGGGCACTACCGGTATTGGAAATGGTATCGCGATTCCCCATGCGCGTATGAACGTCAGTGACAAAGCCATTGCTGTGTTAATGCAATGCCAAGATCCCATTGAATTTGATGCGATTGACAATCGGCCTGTCGATCTACTCTTTGCTCTATTTGTTCCAAGTGAGCAGTGCAAGGAACACCTAAAAACCCTTTCTTGTATGGCAGAACGACTTAACAACAAACAGGTACTTAAACAATTGCGCAATGCTCAAAGTGATCAAGAGCTTTACGACATCATGGTTCAAGTACCCACTGGCGAGCAATAACATGCGACTAATCGTGGTTAGTGGCCAATCAGGGGCTGGAAAAAGTGTAGCGCTAAGAGTCCTTGAAGACTTGGGGTATTATTGCGTTGATAACCTACCCGTCAACCTATTAAACGACTTTGTAGAATCAGTAAATGAGAGCAATCAAAACGTTGCCGTTAGCATTGATATCCGCAACCTGCCGAAAGATCCTCAGTTGGTCTCCGAAACACTAGAACAGCTTGAATCTGTCCACGGCATTAACATGAACGTGCTGTTTCTCGATGCAAGCAAGCAGACCCTACTCAAGCGCTATAGCGAAACACGCCGAATTCACCCTCTGTCTATTGGCCAAGACAAGCTCTCTCTTGAACAAGCGATTGATATTGAAAAGACGCTCTTGGCACCTCTTGCAGAGCAAGCTTGCATTGTTATTGACAGTAGTGACTGCAACCTCTACGAATTGAGCGAAAAGGTTCGATTTAAAGTGGAAGGTAAAGAGAAGCAAGAGCTGATTATTGTCTTTCAATCTTTCGGCTTTAAATATGGCCTGCCAAGTGATGCTGACTACGTATTTGATGTTCGCTTTTTGCCTAACCCTCACTGGGAACCTTCTCTACGCCCATTAACGGGCCTTGATGCTCCCATCCATTCATTTTTAGAGAAGCACCCTGAAGTTCTTGAACTCAAACAACAGATCCAAAGCTTTATTGAGCATTGGCTGCCTATGTTAGAAAAAAATAATCGTAGCTATTTAACCGTTGCGATTGGCTGTACTGGCGGTAAGCACCGTTCAGTATACCTTACTCAAAAAATAGGTGATCACTTCGAACAACTTGGCCATCAAGTTCAAATCCGACATGCCTCATTAGAGAAAAATTAGCAGGGCTCGCCATGGAATTAACTCGTACTGTACTGATCCAAAACCGTTTAGGTCTTCACGCGAGAGCGGCCGTCAAATTGGTTGAGCTTGCACAAAGCTATGATGCCACTATCACCATCCATAGCGAAGAAGATAAAGTCGCGACCGCAGATAGCGTTATGGGGCTACTGATGCTGGAATCAGCACAAGGGCAACACATCACCATTCAAGCAGCAGGCAGTGACTCACAACAAGCACTGGATGCCGTCTGCCATCTTATTGAAGATAAGTTTGATGAGGGTGAGTAGCAAAAACGCTTCACTCACAACACCTAAAACTCAAACAACGAACTAACCAATATTAAATCTTAGTTCTATCTAAGTTTATGATTTAAATAAGACCCAGAATTAAGTTACTATTCCACGCATTGTTAGAATAATGAGATAGGAGGAAAATATGGCAGAGCAATTAGAATTCGACCAAGCTCACCAAACCCTCCAAGAAGTCAGCGAAGCCCTAGAAAACGGCCGATTTGTTCACGTACGCCGACAACTTCAGGACATGGAACCTGAGGATATTGCACACCTTTTAGAAGCCTCCCCTCGCAAAAGTCGTGACGTACTCTGGCAACTCACCGATCCTGAAGACTACGGTGAAATTCTTGATGAACTAAACGAAGACGTCAAAGATGCTCTTGTGTCGAAAATGGCACCGGAGACCTTAGCTGAAGCAACCGAAGGCATGGACACCGATGACGTCGCGTACGTACTTCGAAGCCTACCTGACGATGTTTCTCGCGAAGTCCTTTCTCAAATGGACTCCGTCGATCGTGCATTAGTTGAAACTGCCCTATCGTACCCAGAAGATTCAGCGGGTGCGCTGATGAACACCGATGTGATCACCATTCGTGGTGATGTCGATGTCGACGTTGTATTGCGCTACATGCGTATGCGTGGCGAACTGCCCGATGCAACCGATGCTCTGTATGTTATTGATGAAGAAGAACGTCTTATCGGTAACCTCTCGCTTACGACACTGGTAACGACTCAGCCTGATGTGGCGGTTTCCGAAGTGATGGAGGATGCCGACGAAGCAATTGCGGTTGAAACCAGCGCTTCTGACATTGCAAGCCTGTTCGAACGTCGTAATTGGGTTTCAGCGCCAGTTGTCGATAGCAATCAACACCTTGTTGGTCGTATCACTATCGATGACGTGGTTGATGTTATCCGTGAAGATGCCGAGCACTCAATGATGAGTATGGCGGGTATGGACGATGACGAAGATACCTTCGCCCCCGTCGTCAAATCCGCTCGCCGTCGCAGTGTGTGGCTTGGTGCTAACGTACTCGCGGCCCTTGCTGCGGCATCAGTATCGAATATGTTTGAAGCAACGCTCGACCAAATGGCCGCGATTGCGGTACTGATGACCATTGTACCGTCAATGGGTGGTGTCGCCGGCAACCAAACCGTTGCTCTGGTCATTCGTGGTTTGGCACTCGGTCATATCGGTGACAGTAACAAACGCGAACTACTACTCAAAGAGGCGGCCATCGGCTTCCTAAATGGCGTTCTCTGGGCCGTTATCATTGGTGGTATCGTGGTCGCTTGGAAAGGCAACTGGATACTGGGAGGCATCATCTCCGCAGCGATGATGACCAATTTGATTGTCGCAGGTATTGCCGGGGTCACTATCCCTGTGATGCTGAAGAAGATGAATATCGATCCAGCCCTTGCTGGCGGTATGGCACTGACCACAGTAACCGATGTAATTGGCCTATCGGTGTTCTTAGGCTTAGCCACCATACTTATCTAGCTTGATTACCGACCCAGTTAATACAGAAAGGGAGCCATCGGCTCCCTTTTTAATGCATCAGATTTAAGCTTCAGGCTCATGTTTAAACTGAAGCAAATTACTCACCCGCGACTTTCATCGACTCAAGCAGGATAGAACCGGTTTGAATTTGCGAACGTGTTTCAACGTCGTTGCCAACCGCAACAATCTGAGTAAACATCTCTTTTAGGTTACCTGCGATTGTGACTTCTGATACTGGGTATTGGATCTCTCCGTTCTCGACCCAGAAACCCGCTGCGCCACGAGAGTAATCACCCGTTACAGTATTAACGCCTTGGCCCATCACTTCAGTCACTAGGAAACCCGTACCCAACTCTTTTAGCATCTGCTCAAAATTTTGGCCGGTCGATTTAACGAACCAGTTATGAATACCACCCGCATGGCCTGTTGGTGTCATGTCCATTTTACGTGCTGCGTAACTCGTCAGTAGATAAGTCGCCAGAACACCATCAGTGATGATTTCACGATCTTGAGTGAACACACCTTCGCTATCAAATGGGCTTGAAGCCAAACCACGTAAGATATGTGGTCGCTCAGAAATGTTAAACCAGTCAGGTAAAATTTTCTGACCGAGATGATCCAATAAGAACGATGATTTACGGTAAAGATTACCGCCACTGATCGCCATCACAAGGTGGCCAATCAAGCCAGTAGCAACATCGTTAGCAAACATAATTGGGTATTGGCCTGTTGGTAGCTTTTTCGCATCCAAACGGCTAATGGTCTTTTCTGCTGCTTCTTGACCTACGCGCTCAGGCGTCCATAACTCATCACGGTGACGTGCAACGGTGTAGCTGTAGTCTCGTTCCATTTCACCGTTAGCGCCTTGTCCAATTACACAGCAGCTCGTGCTATGACGGCTTGAAGCGTAGCTTGCTAGTAAGCCATGGCTGTTACCATAAACCTTAACGCCATAGTGGCTGTCGTAGCTTGCGCCATCACTCTGTTTGATCTTATCGCTATAAGCTAACGCTTGCTTCTCAGCAGCAATCGCAATCTCCGCGGCATAGTCAGGGTTTGGTTCATCAGGGTGGAAAAGATCCAAGTCTGGAATGTCTTTTACCATGTATTCTTTTGCTGCAGGACCGGCGAATGGGTCTTCAGAAGTGTACTGCGCGATATCAAGCGCAGCCGCGACGGTTTGAGCAATCGCCTTTTCACTCAGATCAGATGTAGATGCGCTGCCTTTTTTCTGGCCGCGATAAACAGTAATACCTAGCGCACCATCACTATTAAATTCAACGTTTTCCACTTCACACATACGTGTTGAAACACTTAAACCCGTTGACTTAGTAATCGCGACCTCAGCGGCGTCAGCACTCACTGATGCCATATCCAACGCTTTAGCTACTGCGGCTTCTAGCTCAACTCTTTGCTGGGCGACTTGCTGTTTTACATCCATATCTATTCTAATTTTTTAGGTCAATATTGCGTAGGATAACAAGAATTTCGCTTTCTCCCCAAGATTCTTGCTAAAATAGGCAATATATTCGTTTGAGATAGTGACATAGGCAGAAAAGATGGCTCGCAAAAACCAAAAAGCCCCATGGGAACCAGAAGAAGAAATCATCTGGGTAAGTAAGACAGAAATGAAAACGGACATGGATGCCCTGCAAAAGCTGGGAGAAGAGCTTGTTGGTCTTAAGCCTTCGGTATTAGACAAATTTCCGCTGTCTGAAGATTTGGCACAAGCGATTAAAGATGCACAACGCTTTAAAAATGAAGCAAAGCGCCGTCAACTTCAATACATTGGTAAAGTAATGCGTAATGTCGATCCAGAGCCTATTCAAGCGGCTTTGGATAAGATTCGTAACAAGCACTCACAAGCAACCGCCGAGCTACATAAGCTTGAGCAACTGCGTGATCGTGTTGTTGCAGAAGGTGATGCGGCTATTTCAGAAGTCATGGAAATGTACCCTGAAGCAGACCGTCAGCGTCTTCGTCAGCTGGCTCGCCAAGCTAACAAAGAAAAATCCGCGAACAAGCCTGCGAAGTCTTCTCGTGAGATCTTCCAAATCTTAAAAGAGCTAAAGCTAGAAGACTGATCGTTATCTCGCTTTACTCATAGAGTGAATAAAAGACCTAGCATGCGCTAGGTCTTTTTGTTTTTGACGCACTCGATATCAAGAAGCACTCAATATCAATAAGTACTCACAAGAGTGCTAAATCGTCACTCACCCGCTTTAATAAATGAGCTTAACTCAGGCTGCGGATGATCCGCCGTCAGTGCCTCTATCGAGTCTTCAACCAACACCTTACCTAGCGCCACAAACACAAACTTATTCGCGATACTGCGTGCGTCACCTAAATGGTGAGTCACCATCAAAACCGTAATATTCCGCTCTGCTGCTAATCGTTTTACTAAGCTAAGCATCTCTTCACGCAGCAAAGGATCAAGCGCAGAGAAAGGTTCATCAAGCAGCCAAATATCATGAGGTTGGACAAAACAACGCGCTAACGCGACACGCTGTCGTTGACCGCCGGATAAGTGCTCTGGCAATCTATCCAAATACTCAGCGACGCCAACTTGCGCAGCAGCTTGTTCCACAGCTTGCTTTTGGGTTACGCTAAGCTTCAAACCTGGATGCAACCCTAAGCCAATATTTTCACGCACAGTCAGATGAGCAAACAGGTTGTGTTCTTGAAACAACATCGCCAACGGGCGTTGGTGTGCCTCTTTACCAATAAGCGATTGCCCAGCCACTGAAATCTCTCCTGATGTAGGCTCGATGAATCCAGCAACTAACGCTAACAGTGTGGATTTACCAGCACCACTCGGTCCCATCAGTGCCACAATATCGCCCTGCTCCGCTTGAAAATCAAAGTGAAACAACTCTCGGTGATAGTGGTAATCCACCGCTTTCATTACTAACATCATCGGTTCCTCAACTCTTTAGCATCGAGCTTAGATCTTCGAGTAAATAAAAATTCAATCAGGCTAAAGCTGCCGACACTCAGTAACAGTAAGCTCACCGAAACGACCGCCGCCGCTTCCATTTGATAGCTGCCTAACAATTGGAATAGGTACAAAGGCAGAGTTCTAAAATCTTGGCTACCAAACAAAGCAATCGCGCTTAGGTCACCCATCGCTAGCATAAAGCTAATAGAGAAAGCTTGCGCCATCGGCTTACGCAATGCCCGCCACTCGACTAGCCTAAAACGCGTAAAACCTGCCATTCCTAAGCTTGCGCACACATACTGGTACTGCTGAGATAAATGCAGCATAGGTTGAGCTAAGGTTTTAATGACATAAGGCAGCGCCATTAAGCTGTTAACGGCAATCACAATAAAGAAAGCCAAGCTAAAAACATCGGTGAATGAACGCAGCAATAAGAAGATACCCGTACTGATCACCAGCCCCGGAGTCACTAAGATAATAGTGCCAATCAACTCAATTTTATCGGCTTTAAAATTCTGATTCTGTAAGCGCCATGCTCGACTGGTCAGCAGTATCGCAATCCCAATACCAACCGCGATAACACTCGCCAAGGACGCGACTTTAACTGAGGTCATTAACGCTGCCCAAAACGGCTCGCTGCTGAGTACAGTCAGTGCTTGCGAATTAATACCACTGACGATAACCATGGCTAATGGCGGCAATACCAGCATTGAGACTAGGATGATCCAAAAGCCATCCCAAGCTTTTGACCACCCGCTGTCCTTAACCAAATATTTCTCTTCCGACAATTGACTGGCCGTTACTGAAATAGGTTTCGATAGCCGTTGAATGCTCACCGCGAGTACACCACACAGCAGCATTTGCCATATCGCGAGCAAAGCACCAGCCTGTAGGTCAAAGTCGAATTTAATCGCCTGATAAATGGCCAGTTCGATGGTGGTTGATTTCGGACCGCCACCGAGTGCCATCACGGTAGCAAAGCTGGTAAAGCACAGCATGAAGACTAAGCCACACACATGAGGCAGTTGTTGTCTTAAACGAGGCCATTCGACCCACCTGAATTTATTCCAGTGACTCATACCCAAATGAGCACACAGCTTATGTTGCTCGGCAGGTACGCTATCTAAGGCTTGTAAAAGTAAGCGACTGGCATAGGGCAGGTTAAAGAAGACATGTGCGAGCAAAATGCCAGTCAATCCATAAATCGAGAATGGCAGTTCAATATCGAAGTTCGCCAAAAATTTAGCTAGCCAACCACTATTGCCATAAATGGCAAGCAAACCAAACACACCGACTAACACCGGCAGGACTAAGGTCGAGGCGAACAGCCTTAACAACAAAGCACGTCCCCAAAATTGCCTGCGACACAACGCATGAGCAATAGGTATAGCAAAGCCAACGCTCAGCACTGTTGAGAGTGTCGCTTGATAAAAGCTGAATTTCGTTACATGCCAATAGTAAGGGTCTGACCATACTTGGCTGATATCAAGAGAAGGGGCATTGCTAAGCAATGCCCCAACTGCTGAAACCACGAAGGCGGTAATGAGTAGTGCAACCCATACCCCAACCTTAGGTGTTTTCTTTATCATAAATTGATTTTTTACCGTAAATGGTCCACTCAGTGAATATCGAATGAACCTTTAAATACAGAAGTCAGAAAGCTGAGTTTTTTAATGTCAGTCAAAAAGCTCATTGTTTAAATAGTCAGTTAAAAAGTCAGTGCACTCTGCCATTCACGAATCCAAGGCTTACGCTTAGCGGCAATTTCTTCAGACGTAAAGCTTAACGCTTTCTGCGGTACCGTTAGTTGTTCAAACCCTTTTGGCAAATCAATGTTGGTGACTGGGTACATCCAGTTACCTGTTGGTATCGCCGATTGAAACTCGTCACTTAAGATAAACGCCATAAACTCATCGGCAAGCTTTTCATTCTTGCTACCTTTGACCTTAGCTGCAACTTCCACTTGCATGTAATGACCTTCTTCAAAGTTAGCGGCGGCGTACTTAGTGTCACCTTCTGCAATGATGTGGTAAGCAGGAGATGTTGTGTAAGACAATACTAAGTCCGACTCACCCTTTAAGAACATAGAGTAAGCTTCAGACCAACCTTTCGTCACCGTCACTGTTTTCTGCGCCAGCTTTTTCCACGCGGCAGGCGCCTGCTCACCGTATACCGACTTCATCCATAACATCATGCCTTGGCCCGGCGTTGAAGTTCGAGGATCTTGGTAAATAACCTTGAGGTCATCCCGCTGCTCAACCAGTTCTTTCAAGCTCTTAGGTGGGTTTGCTAATTTCTCTTTGTTATAGATAAACGCAAAGTAGCCAAAGTCGTAAGGGACAAAAGTGCTATCGTTCCAACCATTAGGAAGTGTCACTGAAGACGTATCAACATTATGCTCAGCCAATAAGCCCGTCGCTTTCGCTTCCGCCATCAGATTGTTATCCAAACCTAAAACGATATCTGCTTTGCTATTACCGCCTTCAAGGCGCAAGCGGTTGAGAATCGACACACCATCTTCTAGTGCGACAAAATTCACATCACAGCCACACTTTTCTTCGAATGCTTTTTCAATGACTGGACGAGGGCCCCAATCGGCTGCAAAAGAGTCATAGGTGTACACGGTTAAGGTGTTATCTGCGGCAAAGGCAGAAAAAGAGATGGCTGTAGTAACAGCAAGAGTTGTTAATGTGAATTTCACTGGACGCTCTCCATGGTCTGAGCGGCACAGGTTTGAGGGAGGAGAACGGTAGAGGTTGTTCCTAACTCAATTCCTACGCCAGCATTATCTGGTTCAGGTTTACGGGTCCCAAGCGCTTGCTTGATCTCAGCTCGCATTCATTATTTGAATGGTCTGCTCCCCGATGAGTGTTCAGAATTGTAATTCGATTTTTAACAATAAGCTATCAAGTTTAGATCAAAGACGTTGATCGTACCCCCAACGTGGCACTAAACCTTGTTCGATACCCAGATGATCGAGGATGCGAGCGACCATAAAATCAACCAGATCTTCGATCGACTGAGGTTGATGATAAAACCCTGGAGCCGCAGGCATAATCGTCACCCCCATCGTTGAGAGCTTATGCATATTCTCTAGATGCAGTGTCGAAAATGGCGTCTCACGAACCACCAACAACAGTTGACCTCGCTCTTTCATGACAACGTCGGCCGCTCGTTCAATCAAGTTATCCGACAAACCATGAGCAATGGAAGCCAAGCTGCCCGCAGAACATGGACAAACCACCATCTGCTTCGGTGCGGCTGAGCCAGAGGCAACGGGTGAGAACCAATCATCTTTGCCACACACCACCAGCTTTTCTGGATCGCAACTTAAATGCTTAACCAAGGCTTGTTTTGCCGCATCAGGCCCAGCAGGTAACTTAAGTTCATGCTCTGTTGCCAATACAACGCGCGCTGCAGACGATATCAATAAGTAGACTTGATAATCAGCGGCCAATAGGCATTCAAGTAAACGCAGTCCATAAGGCGCACCGGATGCGCCAGTGAAAGCGAGTGTTATCGCTTTATTGTGTTTTGTCATGTTCTCAATTACTTCAAATAATAAGGTTATGGGCCTGTTAACCTTTGAGTGCCAAGGCATCCAACAGTTTCTGATGAATACCACCAAAACCACCATTACTCATGACCAATATTTGGTCGCCCGCTTGTGCTTCTGAGGCAATTTGAGCAACAAATGCCTCCATGTCATTATTGACATGCGCAGGTTGGTGACAAGCGTCTGCGACATCTTGTACCGACCAATCAATGTTATCCGGTTGGAATAAGTAGGTAGAATCCGCTTGCTTCAACGAATCGGCCAGTGTTTCTTTGTGCACACCACGTTTCATAGTGGCAGAACGAGGCTCCAACACGGCGATGATCTTCTTAGTGTCAACCTTATTACGTAAGCCGCCGAGTGTAAGTTCAATCGCCGTTGGGTGATGAGCAAAGTCGTCATAAACAGAAACACCAGCGACTTCGCCTTTAAACTCCAAACGACGTTTTGTATTAATAAAGGTTGCCAACGATTGACAAGCGAGATCGGGAGTCACACCCACGTGTCGTGCCGCGGCAATTGCCATCAAGGCATTATTGACGTTATGGTCACCGACTAAATCCCAGTTTACCGTTCCAACACATTCATTTTGGAAGTAGACCTCAAATTGAGAGCCATCTTTAACCAGCTTCTTGGCATCCCAGTCGCCCTGAGCGCCACTCGATTCCGTTTCACTCCAGCAACCGCGAGCGAGAACATCTTGAATAGCAGTATCTTGCTTAGGTGAGAAAATGCGACCGTTGCTTGGCACAGTGCGCACCAAATGATGGAACTGTCGCTTAATCGCTTCAAGATCGTCAAAGATGTCCGCATGATCGAACTCTAGGTTATTCATCACCAAGGTTCTTGGGTGGTAATGAACGAACTTAGATCGTTTATCGAAAAAAGCACTGTCATACTCGTCGGCTTCGACCACAAAGAACATGCTTTCACCAAGACGAGCAGAGATACCAAAGTTACCTAACACACCGCCAACTAAGAAGCCTGGCGCATAGCCACAGTCTTCTAAAATCCAAGCGAGCATGCTTGATGTCGTGGTCTTGCCATGTGTGCCGGATACCGCCAGAACCCAGCGGTCATGCAGTAGAAATTCTTGCAACCACTGAGGACCAGAGGTGTATCTAAGATTATTATCCAATACATACTCAACACATGGATTACCACGACTCATCGCATTGCCAATCACCACGAGATCCGGTCTTGGCTCTAACTGGCTTGGGTCAAACCCTTCAATAATTTCAATCCCTTGAGATTCCAACAAGGTACTCATTGGAGGATAAACATTCGCGTCACTCCCCGTAACCTTGTGACCTAATTGACGAGCCAATACCGCAGCACCACCCATGAAGGTGCCACAAATTCCTAAGATATGAATATGCATATATTGTTTCCAAACGCTTGGCTCAATGAACCATGTCTAAATCAAACTACTTATGCCCATTATCATTAAATGGTGATTAAAAGCGAGTAGCAATGCAAAACAAATTGAGTCGACATAGTAAGTGAGATCTGTATCGCTTAGTTCATTACCATTAAAAAGATCTTAGCTTTAGAATTTAGGGTAAGCGTCTAGATGAATAAAGCCCACTCAAGAGGCAAATTCTACTGTGCTCAAATCCCCCCTAATATTCAGAGAAGTTTAAGGAAATAACATGTCTGAGATTCGCACCCTTGGTGAGTTCATTGTTGCAAAACAAAATGACTTTCCCCATGCAAGTGGTGATCTTTCATCCCTTTTGTCATCCATTCGTCTTGCTGCAAAAATTGTTAACCGAGAAATCAACAAGGCCGGCCTGGTCGACATTACTGGCGCTGTTGGTACAGACAACATTCAAGGTGAAGAGCAACAAAAGTTAGACCTTTACGCGAATGACAAATTTAAAGCGGCTCTAGAAGCTCGAGACCAAGTTTGTGGCGTAGCAAGTGAAGAAGAAGATGAAGCCGTTGCTTTCAATAAAGAGCTCAACAAAAATGCAAAATACGTGGTTCTAATGGACCCACTTGATGGCTCTTCAAACATTGACGTGAATGTATCGGTTGGTACCATTTTCTCAATCTATCGTCGAGTATCCCCTATTGGTACTCCCCCCACACAAGAAGATTTCCTTCAACCCGGACACAAACAAGTCGCCGCAGGCTACGTGGTTTACGGCTCTTCTACCATGATTGTCTACACAACCGGGGCCGGAGTGAATGGTTTTACCTACGACCCATCGCTGGGGACATTCTATCTATCTCATGAAAACATGATGATTCCAGATAAAGGTCAGATTTATTCGATCAACGAAGGTAACTACTTCCGCTTCCCGACAGGGGTTAAAAAATACATCAAATACTGCCAAGAGAATGAGCCTAACGATAACCGTCCTTACTCATCCCGCTATATCGGTTCGCTGGTCTCAGACTTCCACCGTAACCTTCTAAAAGGCGGTATCTATTTGTACCCAAGTACTCAAAGCCACCCTCAAGGCAAGCTACGTTTACTTTATGAGTGCAACCCAATGGCATTTATTATAGAACAGGCCGGTGGTATCGCTTCAGATGGGGCTCAACGCATTCTGGATATTAAGCCAACCGAACTGCATCAACGAGTTCCTTTCTTTGTCGGTTCAACCAGTATGGTACGAAAAGTCGAAGAACTTCTTGAGCTTTACCAAGACTAATTATCTCGCTTATTGATCGAAATGAGCGCCATTAAAAAGCCAGCATTCACATGCTGGCTTTTCGTTGTTCGTGATATCTTTTTTAGGGTAAAGCCGGGTTATCGAACACTATATTTGGATTCTGCCCCCCGCTCAAAGTGGAAGCGGAACCATTTATCGATATCATCACAGATACCAAAGTAACTCTCACCGCGACGCCCTAACGCCCTTGGATTTTGAGAGCAATACTGAGCTTTTCCCACTTCATAGCCTTGACCATAAGCAGCATACAAGTTTGCATCAATGGATGGTGTAGACGCCGCTTCAGCCAGGCTGGCTTCCGTTTGTTTGGTTTTGCCTTTCAACGCAGTTTCTTCACCAAAAGTCTGCCAATCCATGGTATTAGATGATGTTGGGGGTGGAGTTTGCGCACAACCAAATAGCATTACTGATAATACTACTAGTAGATATCTCATAATTTCCTCCTAATGAAAATATGATTAGCCCATGTCGAGACTGTTCACTAATACGTCAGAATGCTCCCAGTAGTTCATCAACTAAAGCGGTTGTTTGACTTACACCAGTCACCTGAAAGTATTGGTTCATTCCTTGTGAGATCACGCTGATATAAATATACCCACGCTACTCCAAATATAGTCTCGATTTGCTCACGACGATACTCAACCGGAACTTCTTCTAACCGATCGAGTAATGCCAAAACGTCGTCGTTAATGAGATAGACCTCGCCAACGATACTTTTATTTCCAGAAATCATCGCCGGATATGCACCTAAATCAAAAAGCGCATAACTTTCTGGCGTGTTAAACGTGCCTAAATACTCAGACTGTTCCAAATAGTGATGGTTAGATTGCGCTTTTCTCAATGTTCCATAGACGAAAACAAGATGCTGCATAAATACTCCATAAGCCTTTCGATTTGCATGCCAACGAATGGATGCCAATACCTCTACTCGAATTCAAATTGATAAAGAAGGTCAACGGCACTGTCTAAGCCCGATACCGCTTCAACGTAAAGGTCCTGCATCAATCGATAACGCACCGTAAACTCCCCTAACGAGTTAAAGATACCCACACCATACTTGACCTGTAAGCCTGGAAGAATATAACCACTCACCGTCACTTGAGAGTCATCCCCCGAGCCTGCTGTATCCAGTTGTAAGTCCTGTACACCAAATGCTTCACCGATTTCACCAACCACCTTACCGCTCTTCGCTAAGCTTAAGCCAATTAAAGTCGTTGTCATCGCGTTCCCTGACTCTCCATCGATATCTTGACCACGCAAAAGATAAGATAGCGCGTTCGCTTGTGGCATGGCGGGCTCAGAATAAATCTCGATGTTCGGTTCTGTCGCCGGGCCTGTCACCCGAATCCCAGCAGTCACATCATCTTGAGTATTATCTGGGTTGCGTATCGCACTGATTGCTACGTAGGGCTGATCCGGAGGTCCATTCATTAAAATCTTACCCTTTTCGATCAACAGATCTTGTCCAAATGATCGATAAGTACCGTTGACGATGTTCACTTCACCCGTGATAAATGGGCCTTGATCTTTTTGAGCGACATTCAGCTTACCGACTAAGCCCCCCTTGAGGCCAAAAGCAGAAAGTTTAACGTCATTACCAGTCAAAAGATTAATATTGGTCACCACATCAAATGGCATCGTATCTTCGTTTGCTGGCTTAAGATCTTTATTCAAGATGACTTGATCAGAAGAAACACCCACCGCAGAAGGCGGTAAGTCTTCGACAACAATTCGCCCCCAAGGTAAAGCAATATCACCCGTAATTTTCGCAAGGCCCGGAGTGACATCAATAGTCATATCAGGAACGACCTTGACCTTAACCATAGGGGGAATATCAACCATCAACCCATCAGCAAAAACTCTAACATTGGAGTGCCATGCTTGAAGGTCTTGCCAATCCCCTCCACCTTCGATATCGAGGTGACCATCAGGCGTCTCAATATTGGCATCCAGCTTTGCACGATAGCCGTCAAAGTCGAGGTCAATCCGGCCATCTTCAATATCAACGGGTGTGAAATCACCATGAACCTGAATCTCATCAACGGCAAATTGACCAAAGACTTGAGGGTGCATCAAAGAACCTTTCACTTTGAGATCGCTCTCAAGAACCGCTTTCAACCGACTATATTCGCCGAGAATAGGCTGTAAGAAATCCAAATGAAATGCCGTCAATTTAATTGCCGCATCGAGCTGTTTGTCTTCAACACGAATATCCGGTAACGACACCACTCCTGATAAATCACCATTATCAGACACATCCAGGTTAAAGTCGGCTTTCAACTGGTTGTCTTTTAATTGAGCATTCAATACAACGCTGTCCCAACCGAGCGTGATCGTCTCTCCGATTTGTTGAGTAACCTGACCTTTTGGCATATCAACACTTACGGTTACCTCTGGTTGCTGTTGTTGCGACCATTTGGCATGGGCCGTGGCATTGACGAAACCTTGCAGTTGCGTCTCTTTAGGTAAAAAGGCTTTAATCTGCTCGAAGTCGAATTGTTTAATCGTCAACTTCACCTCACCTGACTGACCAACATGAACATCTTCATCCAAACACACGCGCGAATTAGACTGTTTCCAACAATGTGCTTGTACATCGGCAAACTGCTTGTCGACATCAGCCTTAATCGCGACGGGTTGCTCTAATACCCAAGGTCCCTGCTCTGTGGTGATTTTGACTCGATCTAATGAGCCATTCCAAATAAGAGACGGTTTTTGAATCAGCTCACCAGAGACCGCCAAACTTGCAGACACAATGTCCGATACGACGTCCAGTGCCACGGTGTGTTGTTTCTCGCCCCCACTCACCGTTAAGTCGATGCTTTCTACACTTTGGTCTTGATAAGTTAAGTGCTTGGCTTTTAATTCGAGATCGGCCAGAGGGTGCGGCAGTGGCACAAAAGAACCATTAAGCGACAGCGAATCAAGTGTCGCTTCGTTCTTCCAATCAACCTGATTAACATTTAAAGACAGATTGACTTCCGGCTCTTGTGTGGGGCCGCTCAATTGAATGTTCCCCATCACTTTGCCTTTCAGATCAGGGATACTTTTGGCGAGTTCAGGGAAATGAACAGCAATCCCCATATTCCATTGCTTATCAAGTTGCCCCTGCGCCGTAATCGAGTTCACACCATGAGCTATGCGCAAACCACTGGTTTTCAGTTTCGGTTCACCACTCGCATTGCGATCCGATGCCGACAACTGCCCTTCAATGTCCAGTGGGTATTCTCGCAAGATCCCTTCAATATCGAGTTTAGGCAACTCAACCGCCCATCCTCCAGCTTCCGTCAGTTCGCCCGAAGTCACAATGCTTCCACTCATTCTACCTTCGGCTTCAGGCCACTGTATCCCTGGTTGAATGTCGTGTAATGTCACCTTGGCTTGCCAGTGAACTAATGTCTTCCAATTGGCTTTGACCACACCATTTAGCTCTCCTCCCAAAGTCTTCAGGTTAAGGCGCTCAAGATCAATATTCTCCTTTGAACCTTTGCCTTGTAGGTCGATGGCGAGAGCCGGAATATCCTTACCATCCGCTTCGCCTTTAAGCTGCACATTAAAACCATCTAACGTTCCATCGGCTTTGAGTTTCTCAATCGCCGCTTGGTAATCACTTTTACCGGTAAGAGGCCACTGCGCTTGGCCACCTTCTAAAAGGAGGTCAAATGGCAGTGTCGGTTCTAAAGGTTGAATATCACCCGAAATTTTTGCCTCAATCAATTCAGAAAGTTGAGAATCAAGGCTCAGCTTAGCCACGCTGCCGTGCGCGTTCAGCGATAATTTCTGGCCAGCAAGATCCGTTTCTTTGACTAATGCATCTAAAGAAAGATCTAGTGGGTAGCCCCCTTTGAGCTCAACCTTCGTCGCTAGGTTCGCGTTTATTTGTGGCATATCGAGTTCAAGCATTGACACATCCACCGTATGTTTACCCGCGCGCCCCTCAAGCCCAAGGTGGTTCACAACAATGGGGGTTTCTTGCTCTAAGGTAAAACGGTTGAGATCAAATCGCTCTAACACGACCTGTAAAGGTATCCAGACTTCAGGCAATTCGATCGCTGTTTTAGTGGCGGTCTCAGGCTCCACCGTTTCTGCTTGTGGTTCTTCTGTCGATTCAGCAAGCTTAACCTTGAGGTCATTGAATAAGGTGGGTGATACCGTCAGCTTTTCACCCTGCATGCTCAAAGCGGTAGAAAACAGACCCCACTCAATTTTATTCCCCAAAATATTCAGCTTAATATCAGACAAGGCAATACGATTAATCACAATCGGTAGCGGAATTTTAACCGAGGTTACCGGCGGAGTGGGTTCGGTGTCTTCAGAAGAGGCTGGTGGCTGTTTCGTTAAGGTAAAGTCGAGCCCTTGAATGGCGAAGCGGTCAACACATAGCTTAGGGTCAAGCAGGCAACGAGGGTTAATAGCCAAGGCCAATTTTTCAACCTTAGTATCGATATGCAGGCTGTCATCTTTGAATTGGACATTATTCAGCGTAAAGCTTGGGAACAGAGCCCCTTTAGTACTTTCAACCTTGAGTTGTGGTAATGCTTTTTCTGCGCCCCAAAGTACAGTGTTCAACCCTGGGTTGGTGAACAAAACAAAACCGATCAGGGCGATCAACAACAGCAAAATAGACGTCAATGAAATCGACGTCCACTTAATGTATTTGCCCATCACTTTGATCATAATTCTGGCCCTAAACTAAAGTGTAACCGGAACTCATCACCTTTCTCCGCATCTAGGCCCCAAGCAAAGTCTAAACTCACGGGACCGACAGGCGATGCCCAACGAACCCCAACCCCAGTACCATGCTTCCATTCCGGTGAATCATTGAATGCGTCACCCATATCATAGAAGACGGCCCCCCACCAGTTTCCTACCAAACGATATTGGTATTCAAACGAACTGGTTGCTATGTATTTTGCTCCCGTCAATGCACCACTTTGATCTCGAGGAGAGATAGACTCATACCCATAACCACGGATACTGTTATCCCCCCCGGCAAAGAACCTCAGTGAGGGCGGCAGTTTGTCAAACTCATCAGCAAAGTTTCCGCCAAACTGAAGTCGAGTTAAACCTCGGTGATTGTTACCGAGACTTCGGATCCATGACGTTTGCCCTTGAAAACGTACGACTCTAGTTTCAGACAACAAGGAGTCATCGCCGGCTTCAACCATGATGGTTTGCTTATCTCCCCACATTGGCATCGCCCCCCCACGAGTTCGAGTTCGAGAGAAAGAGATACCCGGCAACACAAATTGTGCTAAATCGTCTTGTAAACCTTGCTCATAGTTCTCGACCAAATATCGAATGGACACCGTGCGTTGCCAACCATTATCCAGACGCCAATGTCTTTCTAACGCCAGGTTTGATTCCAAGCTCTTCGTATCACGATTATCCAAGTTTTTCATGCCGTACTTGATTTGATAATAGTCATGAAGCACATCATCCAACGGAATTTTATAAGTTGCCGTAATGGTCTGCTCTGGCTTAGAAATAGATAGGCTACTATTGAAACTGTGACCTTGTTCGTTAACCCAAGGCTTCTTCCATTTGAGGGTTCCTTTAATACCAAGGTCGGTTGAAACCCCGATGCCGGTTTCGATTTGATTACGCGCCTGCGGTGCAAGACTTACCCTCATTGGAATTTCTCGACCTCCACCTAATTGGCTTAAATCAGGCTCAACAAACACAGAAGAGAACCAATCCGTATTAGATAAGTTTTGGTTATACTCGCCAACTTTAGTAATCGAATAAGGTTCGCCATCTTCAAAGGGTTTGAGTGATTGAACCTTATCATCATTGATTTGGCTTCCGGTAACCTGAGTCGCACCAAAGTGATAACGAATGCCACTGTTATAATGAAGACGAACATAAGCACGATTTAATTCGGGAGCCACCTCTAGCTTACTGAGTTCATACGCACCATCAAAATAACCTTTCGCTAATCCAAGGTTACGTATTGATGATTTCAAAGAATCATAATTTCCATGATTCAGGGTCGAACCTTTAGACAGTTGACTCTTAGCGATCAACGCTAGGAAATCAGGATCATCGCTCGCTTCACCACTCAGAACGATATCCGAAACATAGATAAGAACAGGAGCGCCAGGTTCAACGGTAACAGTAAGCTCAGTGCCATCTTCTGAAGGAAAAAAGGTGATACTCGGTTGGTAGTAACCCAACGCACTCAACGCATCTTTAATCATAGATTCCAAGCGAGATTGGAACCTTAATGAAACCGAATAGTCTTCTTCAGGGATCGCACTCAGATAAGCATCGACATTATCCTCAAGCGCGCCATCAAGCCCTTGAATATCTAGGGATGTGTCAGCATAAGCAAGTGTCGATGACAGTAGAGTGCCAATCAGAACTGGTAAAGTTTTTCTTATCATGTTTAATTGGTGAAGACGTTCTCAAAACGTTAATAAGTGAAAAGAAATAATACCGCTAAAAAGGCATTGAGTCTGTAATAAATCCGGGAATAACACGGTCTAATTTCAAGGCTTATTCAATATTGACCGACCGTTAATATGAGCTCACAGTAAATAAAAGACAGCGCGGTAAACCTATGCGAAAAGGAATATAACATGCTAAATAAACAACAACGGGTTTCTGCAGCAACCGCATTACCGGGGAATGCTGACCCAATCCAGATCACCGAACGTCATTTCGTCAATCAAACTGACCTACTGGACTCGCCAACAGGCTCTCAACAAGAAGTCCTGATCGGTATGGGGTGCTTCTGGGGAGCTGAACGTTTGTTTTGGCAATTGGATGGCGTTATTTCAACATCCGTTGGTTACGCTGGCGGGCACACAGCGAATCCCACGTATGAACAAGTATGTACAGGGCAAACCGGTCATACCGAAGTGGTTCGCGTGATTTTCGATAACGAAAAAACTTCATTAGCAACGTTGCTTGAGACCTTTTGGGAACGTCATGATCCCACTCAAGGGATGCGCCAAGGCAACGATTTAGGAACTCAATATCGCTCCGCGATCTACACCTTCAATGAAGAGCAACAGGCTATCGCTGAGCACTCTAAACTTCAATATCAACAAGCCATAACTGAATCATTAGGCAACGAGATCACCACGGAAGTTCTGCCTGCTGGAAAATATTTTTTCGCAGAAACATACCACCAGCAATACTTAGCTAAAAACCCGAATGGTTATTGCGGGTTGGGTGGAACGGGTGTCTGCTTCCCGCCACAATAAAGTGCAGCTAGCATACCAACAAGAACGACACGCATTAAAAAAGGGCTTCCATTAGAAAGCCCTTTTCGCTGTTCATCTATTTGATAAAAACCACTCAATGAACGTCAGTTACACCGGCAGTGCTGCAATTGTGCCGTTCACTTCTTTAAAAATCGTGAGCTTTTGTTTGTCAGAGACTTCAGGAAGCAACACCTTGCCTTGATCAAAGCGAAACTCTCCCACACCTTCAATCGCAAACTGGCCCTTGAACAGGACTTTAACGAAACGCGCCATCTGATGTGGGCGGTAAGTCGAAAATTTTCTTAACATAAGCAACCTCAATTCCATTTGAGTACAACAGTGATCAACCAGGCACCATCACCAAGTTCCAAGCACATACAATCGCTAAATCCGTTAGCAAACAGCGAGATAATCTATGGTTCATCTCGACATTGATGCAATATACATTCCAGCAACATATATGCAACTTGCTTTCACATCGTACGATAAAAAGTTAAAGAGGCATTTTTAAAATTTCATATTATACTTCCAGAGCAACCCCATAAGCGGAACAAAAATATAATGAAAAACAAAACTCTACTGGCTTTATTAGCCGCAGCCTCTCCACTCTTTGCTAATGCTCACAATCTATCAGTAGGGGCTCCCCTACCAGCGGTTGATGTTAGTCGCTATGGTGAAATCATCCTCAACGATGGAAAGACCGATTATCAATCTTGGTCAACCCATGATCTTTTAGGTAAAGTTCGCGTCATTCAAGCTATCGCTGGCCGCAGCAGCTCTAAAGAACTTAATGCACCATTGATGGCAGCCATTACAGCATCGAAGTTTTCAGAAGACAGCTACCAAACCACCACCATCATCAACCAAGATGATGCGATTTGGGGGACAGGGTCTTTTGTTAAATCTTCTGCCGAAAGTAGCAAAGAAGAGTTTCCATGGTCTTCTATGGTCCTAGATGAAGACGGTACCGTCGCGTCATCGTGGGCATTAAAAGAACAAAGCTCAGCGATTATCGTGCAAGACAAGCAAGGTAACCTCTTGTTTGTTAAAGAAGGTGCATTGAACGAATCAGAGGTCAGTCAAGTGATTGAGTTGATTAAAGCGAATCTTTAATCAGATATTCACGTCTTTTTCGAGACCTGACCAAAGGATATTGTTATATTATAACAATATCCTTTTTAAATTCTGTGGTTAATCATCCTCATGTGGCAAAACACACCGAACAATGTGAAACGCAAAACAGGCTTCTTGCTTGGGTTGATGCTCATGCTCAGTGTGCTAGCAGCAACACACATTGTAGATATCATCCCAGAGCACCATACTTCGCATCACTGTGAGCTATTTTCGATAAATCAGCTCATTACGCCACATTCACTTCCCCAGCTTCCAGAATTTCCTTCAGCATTTACGGTCGCAATCACAGAGTCTGTCATTCCGTTACAGCGCCTGTATTTCGCTTATTTAGCCCGTTCACCTCCTGTCAAGATCGCTTAATTACCACTATTTTTTAATTAATCTTTATTCAGGAAAAAAACATGAAACCTACTATTTTAGCCGTTGTTATCGGCATGACTGTCTCAACAAATGTGCTAGCTAACGAAGAATTCCGCTCTCACGAAGCACACGAGCACGGTAAAGTTGAAGTGAATATTGCTCAAGATGGACAAGAATTGCTTGTTGAAGTGACGGCTCCCGGTGCTGATGTCGTAGGCTTTGAGCATGATCCAAAAACTGCGGCGCAAAAGACAGTGTTTAAACAAGCTGTCGCGCAATTAAACAAGCCAGAAGAGCTCTTTGCTTTCAACAATGCAGGCTGTACGCTGAAGTTCAAGTCGGTGACGAACACCTTGGAGAGCGAGCATGATGACCATGAAGGCCATGAAGGCCATGACCACGCTGAACACGATCATGACGATCACCAGAGCCATGACCATGCAGAGCACGATCATGACGACCACGAAGGCCATAATCACTCAAAAGACGGTCACGGCGAGTTCACTGCCGAGTATCACTACCAATGCTCAGACATTGCGAAGCTGGATACCGTGAGTACTCAATGGTTCTCTCAATTCAGCAACACAAAATTAATGACTGTGAACCTGCTTACTGACAGTGCACAAATTCAAGAAGTGCTTAACGCAGAGCGTGTTAGTTTTCGATTCTAACCAGTCTTAGATTGAATTAAACGTAGATAAACAGCCAAGTTAGTGAACACTTACTTGGCTGTACAGATCGGTGTTGTCTGAGTATTGATTATGTGAATCACACTCCAGTCGCGACACCGCTTTAATTATTGGAGCGAATATGTCTTCTGACCGTTCATCACTCGTGGTCAAACTCGAAAATATCAGCTTTCGTTGGAAACCAGAATTGCCGCCAACGCTAACGATCCCTGCACTGCATATCCAAGCCCAAGAGCACCTTTTCATCAAAGGGCCTAGTGGCTGTGGAAAATCAACATTGTTAGGACTACTGACTGGAATCAACCAAGCCGAGCAAGGGGTAGTATCTATCCTTGGCCAAGATCTCACACAGCAAACTCCTCGCCAAAGAGATAAATTCAGAGCCGACCATATTGGTTATATTTTTCAACAGTTTAACCTACTTCCTTACTTGTCAGTAATCAACAACGTGACACTTCCTTGCCAGTTTTCAAAGATTCGCAAACAGCAAGTAACAGAAAGTAACCACAGCCTACAAGCCACCGCTCAAGATCTATTATTACGACTAAAACTTCCTCAATCCTTAATGGATAAACCCGTTACCGAGTTGAGTATTGGCCAACAACAACGGGTCGCGGCAGCACGAGCCTTAATCGGCCAACCCAAAATCATCATTGCTGATGAACCAACCTCCGCTTTGGATCACGACAACCGAGAAGCCTTTATTGAACTGTTGCTAGAACAAGCCAATCAAGCAGGGTCGACTCTGATCTTTGTGAGTCACGATCCAACACTAGAAAAACTGTTCACTCGAAGCATAGATTTAAAAACCCTTAACCAAGCTAAGGTCGTCGTATGAAAGTTATTACTCACTTAGCCTTAAAAAGCGTGCTCAACCGTAAAGCAACTGCCATTCTCACGATTCTCACCGTCGCGGTGTCCGTCATTCTGTTACTCGGTGTAGAACGTGTCAGAACCGAAGCCAAGAGTAGCTTTGCGAACACCATTTCAGGTACAGACCTGATCGTTGGAGGCCGCTCTGGTCAGGTAAACCTGCTGCTTTATTCAGTATTTCGAATCGGTAATGCAACCAACAACATCGACTGGAAAAGTTACGAGGAATTTAGCCAACACAAAGCCGTAAAGTGGACGATACCCATTTCATTGGGGGATTCACACAAAGGCTTCCGTGTCATGGGAACAAACCACAGCTACTTTGAAAACTATCGCTATGGAAGTAAGCAACCACTTACTTTTAAACAAGGGAAAGAGTTCAACCAATTATTTGATGTGGTAATTGGTGCCGATGTTGCAAAGAAGTTGGATTACAAGATCGGTGATCACATCATTCTGGCACACGGTATCAGTGATGTTGCCTTCAGCCGCCACGATAACCTTCCCTTTACGATTGTGGGAATACTGGCGCCCACTGGAACACCAGTAGATAAGACCGTGCATGTCTCATTGGAGGCAATAGAAGCGATTCACGTTGGCTGGGAATCCGGTGCCAACCTGGGGCACACGCCAGATGCAGAAACATTAAAAACTTTTGATTTCCAACCCAAGCAAATTACCGCAATGATGCTTGGGCTTAACTCGAAGATCCAAACCTTCGCACTGCAACGAGAAATTAATAACTATCGCAAAGAACCATTGAGTGCCATTATACCAGGCATTGCGCTGCACGAATTGTGGGGCATGATGGCCGTGGCAGAACAAGCTCTGCTGATTGTTTCAGGATTTGTTGTTGTCGCCGGTTTATTGGGCATGCTCAGCAGTCTACTCACGAGCTTACAAGAAAGACGCCGAGAGATGGCCATTCTGCGTGCGATGGGCGCGAGACCTCGTCATGTGTTTGGTTTATTGATCAGTGAAGCCAGCGCCTTGACCTTCCTTGGCATAACATTAGGTGTTGCGGTGTTGTTTGCACTGATTGCTGTGGTTGCTCCTATTGTGCAGCAAAGTTATGGTATCAACATATCACTATCAGCCATCACATCGCATGAGTGGACACTGCTTATGCTGGTACAAGTGGCCGGAATCATTATCGGCTTTATTCCCGCTTTCAGGGCTTACCGTCAGTCATTATCTGATGGTATGACGATTCGAATCTAAAATAGGAACCTATAATGCAACGCAAATTCCTACTGATACTTGGACTACTTCTGTTCCCGTTTATCAGTACTGCTCATGCAGACACCACTTCGACTGACGAGTCAGTATTAACTCTCGACTGGATTGACTTGATTCCCGAGTCAGAGCGAGCACAACTCGATTCAGTTGGCATGCCGATAGTCAACCACAATAGTATGGATAAACCCCAACAATCGACAATTGGCGCGGTTCGCCCAGAGCTGAATGGCAGCACAGTCAAGATCCCCGGTTTTGTGATTCCATTGGAAGGTGATGAGAACATGATCACTGAATTTCTTCTGGTTCCATACTTTGGCGCATGTATCCACGTTCCGCCACCGCCACCGAACCAAATCATCTATGTAAAGTTTCCCAAAGGTGCCCCAATCCAGCAACTATGGGATGTGATCTATGTCGTCGGTACACTGAAAACAGAATCCATAAGCCATGACTTGGCTCAAACAGGTTATCTTATTGAAGGGACTGCGATAGAAGAATATGATGACATGTGATGATTAAAAGGATGGCTCAAGGATGAGCTCCCTTTATTGTAAAACACACAATAAAACAACATTTAAGCAACAAGGCTATTTGTCTAAATTATACGATGTAATGAGATAAATAGGCTAGAGCAACCACATAAATAGCCAGTAACACCCCTATTCCTAGCTGTTTTTTTAGCCTATTATTATTAACCTGGCTCATAACCCCTCCTTAACAAGGTCATTTAAATTTAACATCTTATTAGCATTATCAAAAGTAAAACTTGGTTAAACTCTTCAACTTTGCATGCAAAATCTAGCCACCAATAAGATAAAGAGTTACATTTTAGACAGTTAAGTCGTCTCCTAACGGTACTCTTATGTCAGAACCCCAAAAGCCAGTAATCATTGAGCATGCCAGTAATACACAGCACAAGCATGAAAAAAAACCTCATCTTGCTGACAGCGCAAGTAGAATGTTGCACATCGCACAAAGCTTCGGTTTAGATGCCTTAATTACTCCTAATGCAAAAGCTAATGATAAAGGTGAGATCACTCTTATCGAGCGGGCGCTATTGCGAGAGAAAAAACGCAAAGAGCTCCGCCAAAAGAACCTCGAACAGATTCTAAAACTGGCGCACTCTTCCTGTAAGGATGAAGCCGCTGGAGAACCCGATCAGGATTGGCTGTACCGCTTCTTCGATATGGCACAAGAGATTCATAATACGTCTATGCAAAGGCTTTGGGGGCAAGTATTAAAAAGAGAGGTGACTAACCCAGGCTCGACGTCAATGAAAGCACTGAAGCTCTTACAAGACATGACACCAAAAGAAGCGCTGACCCTACAAAGATCAGCATCGCTTGGCTGTTGTTTTGGGGGGGATAACAGCAGAAAATTATTACTCGGTTTTAAATCTCATACTGGGATATTCGGATTTGGTAAAAGAGACACAACCAATGCCATCAACCTTGGTGGGCACAACCTTCCCTACTCTAGCTTACTCCACTTGATAGAGCTTGGGATTATTCTGGGCACAGAATTAGAATCCGGAGAGATTGATTTCGATCCAGCCCTACACCTAACCTATCAGGGTAAGAGCATGTCACTGGCACCGTTATCAAAAGGGGTGAAGCTGATTTACTATCGATTCAGTCCAACAGGCAATGAGCTTTGCTCCTTGCTTGGCAACAAGCCAAACACGCAATATTACGACCAACTGATTACGCTCTTAAGCCAAAAATTCACGATTCAGACCGAAGTGAAAAGCAGTGTGAATTACACCGTCTAAACAATCGACAGTGCAATAAATAGACGGTGTAAAAAGTGAAGAGTATTGATAGGAATCTAGAGGTCTAGAAGATAGGTTTCTTGTCTCGGTAAACTAAGGCTGTACGACTTATCGTTATGGATAAGTCGATAAGTAAGTAAACAGCCTCAGTCATACCAACGATCTCAATTGGCTAAAATATTTCGCTTCTCCAACGCGTCAATACACAGTTCGACCAATTCATCGAGTGTCTTCTCTCCTGCAGGCAAATCAATCTCAGGGCTCTGAGGCGCTTCGTAAGCCGAACTAATACCAGTGAAGTTCGGGATTTCTCCAGCACGTGCTTTCTTATACAGACCTTTCGGGTCACGCTGCTCGCACACTTCCAGTGGTGTATTGACAAACACCTCAAGAAATTCCCCTTGCGGCAGTAAGTCTCGTACCAACTGTCTTTCCGCTTGATGCGGAGAAATAAAAGCAGACAACACGATCAGGCCTGCATCTGCCATCAATTTAGCCAACTCACCAATTCGGCGAATATTCTCGCGGCGATCTTGCTCAGAGAAACCCAAATCGCTGCATAATCCATGACGGACATTATCGCCATCCAACAAGTAAGTATGGTAACCAAGTTGTGCCAAGCGATTCTCTAATGCTCCTGCAATGGTCGATTTCCCTGAACCGGATAACCCCGTGAACCAGAGTACCGCTGGTTTTTGTGATTTCAGTTCTGAACGGAATGTTTTATCAATCGAGTGTTGATGCCACACAACATTCTCATCTTTGGGTTTGAGTACTGCGGTCATAATTAGTCCTTTAAATAAACAGCATTAAAATGGGAAAAAATAAGGAATTAGCGTCAATACCAAACCCGAATAAACAATCGAGATTGGAATGCCGATACGTAGATAATCCGTTAAATGGTAATTACCCACACTGTAAACCAATAAATTGGTTTGATAGCCGTATGGCGAAATAAAACTGGCACTGGCCCCAAACAGCACTGCCATAATGAACGGCATTGGGTCGACGCCATAGCCCACCGCCATACTGTAGCCAATCGGAAAGGAAAGCGCTGCCGCTGCATTATTGGTCACCAGTTCGGTCAAAACCAGAGTCATGAAGTAGGTCGCGACTAACGCGCCAAACACGCCCCAACCATTAAAAGCCTCCATAAACATCTGCCCCATACGCTCAGATAATCCCGATGAAATCATCAACTGAGCAATAGACAGAGCAGAGCCCACGATCACCACAATATCAACCGGAAAACGGCGGCGCAGCTCACCCAGTTGGACGACACCAAATACCACCAGCAGCAATATAAATCCCGCTAGCCCTTTTATAATCGGGACCACATCAGCGAGCGATAGTCCAATAACACTGGCAAAGCCAAGCAGAACTAACGTTGATTTATCGACATCAAGTTTGGCACTTGAGTCCAAATCATTCATCAATACAAACTCTTTATTATGTTGCTGGCGCTGTTCTTCAAAGCGTTTGCCGGGAACTAAAATTAGGGTATCACCAGCGGTTAATGTGATATTCCCTAGCCCACCTTCAAGACGTTCATGGCCACGACGAATAGCCACCACAACCGCATCGAAACGGTCTCTAAACTGGCTGGTTTTTAGGGTTTTGTTACAGAAGCTTGCTGACGAGCTCACCACCACTTCAACAAAGCTCTGGCCGTTCAGATGGTGCTGACCAAACAGAGTCAGTCCTTGGATTTCTTGCAGTGTCGCCACACTCTCGACATCGCCACAAAACAGCAATCGGTCACGAGCTTGAAGTATGAAGTCAGGGTCAATCGACGCGGTGGTTTTACCGTCTCGAATCACTTCCGCTAAGAACAGTTTTCTCAATGCTCTGAGGTTATTCTCGCTAACACTACGGCCAACTAGCGGTGAGCCGGGCTCAACTCTTGCTTCTAAGAAGTAAGGCAGATCGTCTTGCGATCCATCATCGTAGCTGGGTAAGAAGTAACTCAAAGGAATGAGGATCAACACACCACCGACCAAGACTGCTAAACCGATCAAAGTAGGCGCAAAGAAATTAAGGCTGGGAAGCCCTGCATCTTCAACAAAACTATTGATGATCAAGTTGGTAGAAGTACCGATCAATGTCAGGGTGCCACCTAAGATGGCAGCGTATGACAACGGGATAAGTAACTTAGACGGCGCGTGCTGTTGATTACGTTTGATCGCTCCGATCAAAGAGACCACCACCGCCGTGTTATTGGTAAAAGAGGACAATAGCGCTGTGGAAATACCCAACTTCGCCACTACAGTACCGAGTCGACCTTCCGATATATTACGGCTAACCCAACTAATTAAACGAGTTTTCTCCAACGCACTTGATGCAAGGATCAGAAGAATTAAAGTCAGTAACGAGGAGTTAGTGAAGTTATTGGCTAGGCTCGACAAATCGATCATACCAGCCATAAAAGCAATAAAAGCCGCGCCAGCGAAGATAAAGCTTGGCTTAATACGGGTAACGAGCAGGCAAGTAATGATGCCGAGCAAAATCGCTAATACAAATCCTTGTTGCCACATATACCCGTCCTTTATGGCGGAAACGATCGGTTTCCGCCTGATTCAATCAGCTGTTACTTGGTCGTTTATGACTTCAGTAATTGGCTTAGATCTTTGGCATCCCAATGAGGGAAATGCTTACGAACCAGAGCGTTGAACTCAAGTTCAAATGCAGAGAAGTTAGCGACTTGCTGTTCAACAGAGTCCAAACGGTCTCGAATCAAACCCGCGCCAACCGTCACGTTGGTAAGACGGTCAATAATGATAAAACCACCGGTGTCAGCACTCTCACGGTATTTATCCAGCGCAACAGTCTCGTTCAACGACCACTCACACAAGCCAATACCATTCAGTGGCAACTCATCGACAGCGTGAGTCGACAGGTTATTGATGTCGTATTGGTGACGAACCGCTTCAACCTGACCGACAGTTTTCTTGCCTGCGATCTTGATGTCGTAAGCTTTGCCCGGTTGCAATGGTTGTTCTGTCATCCACACGGTGTCGGCCAATACATGGTTAGTGGATTCAATCTGCGCGTTTTCCAGCACAATCAAATCACCACGACTGATATCGATCTCATCTTCAAGGGTCAGTGTTACTGCCAAGCCCGCTTGTGCAGAGTCCAAGTCACCATCAAAAGTCACAATGCGTGCAATTTTCGAGGTTTTACCCGACGGAAGCGCCTTGATCTCATCACCGACACTGACACGACCTGAAGCAACCGTGCCGGCAAAACCACGGAAGTCTAAGTTGGGACGGTTTACATACTGCACTGGGAACCGGAATTCACCCGCAGAGCGTTTTTGGTCGATGTCGACGTTCTCTAACACTTCGAGTAGAGATGGGCCTTTGAACCATGCAAGCTCTTTACTTGGCGCTGCAACATTAATACCTTCAAGTGCCGATACGGGCAGAACCTGAATATTGGTTTCGCCTTCTAGGTTTTCTGCAAACGCTAGATATTGATCGCGAATTTCTTCAAAACGATCTTGCGAGTACTCCACAAGATCCATCTTGTTTACAGCGACGATGAAATGCTTTAAACCAAGCAGGTTAGAAATAAACGAGTGACGACAGGTTTGATCCAGAACGCCCTTACGCGCATCAATCAAGATCACGGCGAGATCACACGTTGAAGCACCGGTTGCCATATTGCGCGTGTACTGCTCATGCCCTGGAGTATCAGCAATAATGAATTTACGCTTTTGAGTCGAGAAGTAGCGGTAAGCCACATCGATGGTGATCCCTTGCTCACGCTCAGCCTGTAAGCCATCAACAAGCAGTGCCAAATCAGGTTTCTCACCTGTGGTACCCACTCGTTGGCTATCCGAGTG
The DNA here is from genome assembly GCF_050337445.1 of Vibrio minamisatsumaniensis. Classification (NCBI taxonomy): domain Bacteria; kingdom Pseudomonadati; phylum Pseudomonadota; class Gammaproteobacteria; order Vibrionales; family Vibrionaceae; genus Vibrio; species Vibrio minamisatsumaniensis. The sequence continues at coordinate 60,714 of NZ_JAKJSY010000017.1, forward strand.
AACCGCCGCTAGCTGATCTTCATAAATCTGTTTTGTATCATGGAGCAAGCGACCGATTAACGTACTTTTACCATCATCTACCGAGCCACATGTTAAAAATCTAAGCATAGATTTATGCTGATGCTGACTTAGATAACCTTCAATCCCGAGTTCAGCCAATTCGGCTTCTACTGCACTATTCATTTTTCTTTCCTTAGATTCTTAGAAATAACCTTGGCGTTTTTTCAGCTCCATAGAGCCCGACTGATCATGGTCAATCGCTCGACCTTGACGCTCACTAGACGTCGCCACCAGCATCTCTTCAATAATGCCTGTTAGCGTATTCGCCTCAGATTCAACCGCTCCGGTTAGTGGGTAACAACCTAAAGTACGAAAACGAACGCTTTTCTCTTCAATCACTTCACCTTCTTGCAGCTCCATGCGGTCATCATCCACCATAATCAGCATGCCATCACGCTCAACCACAGGACGTTTGTCTGAAAGGTAAAGTGGTACAATATCGATGTTCTCTAGGTAGATGTATTGCCAGATATCGAGTTCAGTCCAGTTAGATAGTGGGAATACTCGAATACTTTCGCCCTTATTCACCTGACCGTTGTAGGTATGCCAAAGCTCTGGGCGCTGGTTTTTTGGATCCCATGTGTGGTTCTTATCACGGAAAGAGTAAACACGCTCTTTCGCTCGAGATTTCTCCTCATCACGACGCGCACCACCAAAAGCGGCATCGAACCCATACTTGTTTAACGCTTGTTTAAGACCTTGAGTTTTCATGATGTCGGTATGCTTAGAAGAACCATGCACAAATGGGCTACACCCCATTGCCAGACCTTCAGGGTTCTTATGGACCAAAAGCTCAAAACCGTACTTTTCTGCTGTGCGGTCACGAAATTCAATCATCTCGCGGAATTTCCAATCCGTATCAACGTGTAATAGTGGGAATGGAATCTTACCTGGGTAAAACGCTTTGCGAGCTAAATGAAGCATCACAGAAGAATCTTTACCGATGGAGTACATCATCACGGGGTTATCAAACTCAGCCGCGACCTCACGGATAATATGAATACTTTCCGCTTCGAGCTGTTTTAGGTGGGTTAAACGTTCTTGGTCCATTTCAGTGCTTCCTTTGAGGCTCGCGTTACGAGCAATTCATTACTTGGTCTTGCCAAGTAAGGGATTTAACTCATCCATTTGAGTGAATGGGAGTATTGGCACTAGAAGAAAACAGAAGCTGCGTGTTGAGCGATCCTTGCTATTCATCTGCCTGATACGTCCTTGATATAGGCATTATGACGAGCTCTTCATATTACTGGAAATTCTAAAATTTCATTTTTTATTCGAAAAGCTGATAAGGAATTAAATTTATAGGCAAGTGGATGAAATGAATAGGCTCATTTATCAATGCTATTGCTGCATTGGTTAATCAGCTTTGGGAGGCGCCTTGCAGAACACCATAAAGTAATCGATCCAAGTCACGATTTAACATTCGATGTCATCATTGTTTCATTGTATTTTGTTACATTACGCAACTAATTTTATACTACCCACTTTGGAGCTACAAAATGAACGTTGCAATGAAACCTTTATCATTGGCTGTACTTGCAGGCCTTGGTTTGATGCTAGCTGGTTGTACAACAACACCTGATACTGATGAAGTGATTAAGCTACGTGTCGTAGAAACGACGGACATCCATGCCAATCTAATGGATTACGACTACTACAAGGACAAGCCATCGAAAAAAATCGGCTTAGCACGTACTGCGACTCTAGTAAAAGAAGCTCAAAGTGAAGTAACCAACAGCGTATTAGTCGATAACGGTGATTTGCTGCAAGGTAGCCCTATGGGTGACTATATGGCAGACAAAGGCATCAAAGCGGGCGAAGTTCACCCTGCATACAAAGCAATGAATCAGCTCAGCTACGATGCTGCAAACCTAGGCAACCACGAATTCAACTACGGTCTTGATTTCCTTGAAGAGTCGATCAACGACGCTGATTTCCCATACATCAATGCCAACGTTTATGATGCAGAAACCAAAGAACACTACTTCACGCCTTACATTATCAAAACACACACATTCACGGATACAGCTGGTGTCGAGCATCAAGTAAAAGTCGGCTACATCGGCTTTGTACCACCACAAATCATGACGTGGGATAAGAAAAACCTTGAAGGCAAAGTCATCGCTCGTGACATCATTGAGACAGCTAACGAATTAGTACCTCAAATGAAAGCAGAAGGCGCCGAAGTTATCGTTGCGATCCCTCACTCAGGCGTATCAACGGACCCATATAAAAATGGCGAAGAGAACTCAACTTTCTACCTATCTGAAGTCGATGGCATCGATGCAATCGCATTCGGTCACTCTCACGCCGTATTCCCAGGTAAAGGTTTTGATGACATTCAAGGGATCGACAACAAAACGGGCACCATGAACGGCGTTGCGGCAGTAATGCCTGGACGTTGGGGCAGCCACGTTGGGGTTATGGATCTAACACTTGCACAAAAAGACGGCAAGTGGGAAGTGGTTAAAGGCCAATCAGAAGCACGCCCTATTTACGACAAGATCGAGCAAAAATCGCTTGCTGCCGCTGATAAAGGCATTGTCACGGCACTAGAAAAAGACCATGCAGGTACTCGTAAGTTTGTTAACCAACCCATTGGTAAAGCAGATGACGTGATGTACAGCTTCCTATCTCTAGTACAAGACGATCCAACCGTACAGATTGTTAACCTGGCACAGAAAGATTACGTTGAACAGTTCATCCAAGGTGACCCAGACCTAGACGGTACACCTGTCCTTTCCGCGGCGGCACCATTCAAAGCGGGCGGCCGTAAGAATGACCCAGCAAACTTCACTGAAGTTGAATCTGGTCAACTGACATTCCGTAACGCGGCTGATCTGTACCTTTACCCGAACACGCTCGTTGCGATGAAGGTAACAGGTCACGAAGTCAAAGAGTGGCTTGAGTGCTCAGCGGGTCAATTCAACCAGATTGACGTGAACTCCACAGCACCACAACATCTGATCGAGTGGGACAACTTCCGTACTTACAACTTTGATGTTATCGACGGTGTGGATTACCAAATCGACGTCACTCAACCTGCGAAATACGATGCAAACTGTAAAGTGGTTAACCCTAATTCACAGCGTATTGTTGACCTAACTTACCAAGGTAAGCCAATCGACATGAAGCAAGACTTCCTGATCGCAACCAACAACTACCGTGCATACAGCGCTAAATTCCCTGGTACAGGTGAAGACTTCATTGCATTTGATGCACCAGATGAGAACCGTACTGTACTGGCTAACTACATCTCTCGCGTAAGCAAAGAGCAAGGTCAAGTGAGCCCAACGGCTGATAACAACTGGTCATTCGCACCAATCAAAACGGATAACAAGCTGGATATCCGCTTTGAAACATCACCAAGTGAGAAAGCCGCTCAATTCATCAAAGATAAAGGTCAATACCCGATGAAACGTGTTGCGACTGACGATGTTGGCTTCGCTGTTTACCAAATCGACCTCACTAAATAGATGACTTAACTCATCAAGAGTTAACCTTCTAAAGGCTGAGTTTTACGACTCAGCCTTTTCTTATTTAAACACCTAAATCAAAAATGCGGTTCAGCGTAAACGCTCATAAACTCCGACCGAGTCGCCCGCCCTAAATGGATCGATATTTTAGAAGCTGAAAAACGGTATAAATCTAATGGGAAGCCATCAGATCTTACTCGACATTCTGTAATCAATGACTTGATACCGACTACAATGTTACTGTCAGTGTTATTCCCATCAATATCATCGTAAACAATATTAGTTGACCGCTGTATTTCAGCACTAATTTGGGTTAGGTTATTTTCATGTACACCTCTTTTATCGAACAACTACGAAGCTTTGACTTCTCTGAAAGTCAGATTGAATCTCTAGTCGCCATCGCCAAGCCTCTTGAGTTACCAACCAGACACATCCTGATCAATCAAGGTGAGATGGCGAACTCAATCTACTTTGTGCTTGAAGGCTTATGCCACGCTTGCTATCTAACAGACAACGGAAAGCAATACAGCAAAGAGTTCTATTGGGAACAAGACTGGATCATTGGCTTTGAGAGTTTGATAAAAAACCAAGCCTCTCCTTATCTATTAGAAACGCTGACACCGATCACCTTGCTCGAGTTGCCAATGAACGCAGTAATTGAGTGGCGTGCATCAAATAATCCTCTGTATTTAAAGCTGTTAGAAACACAACTGATGCATAAGGAAAAAAAAGAACGCTTCATGCTGCTCTATACCCCAGAGCAACGCTATCAGCTGTTCTGCGAACATTTCCCCGATCTTGAACAGCGCTTGAACGACAATCAAATTGCCGCTTACCTAGGAATAACCGCAATCAGCCTGAGCAGAATTAAAGGTCGAATTAACAATAGTTAATGCCAACAATCATCGCGCATAGTACATTCAGAGCATCGATAACCTCTGGATGTAAACATGATCACTTGGCACTCAATTCCCTTTTCTGAACTCTCAACACAACAGCTTTATCAACTACTTAAATTAAGAGTCGATGTATTTGTGGTTGAGCAAACTTGTCCTTATCCAGAACTCGACGGAAAAGATACACTCGCGGGTGTTGAGCACCTACTTGGCTATTCCGATGAAGAGTTGGTTGCGTGTGCTCGCTTATTACCACCAGGCACCTCTTACAACAACACCAGCATCGGCCGAGTAGCCACTAAGCAATCAGCAAGAGGTAGTGGCTTAGGGCATCAATTGATAAAGCAAGCGTTAACACGCTGTGAGGCTCTTTGGCCTAATACGACCATTGATATTGGTGCACAGCAACACCTAGAAAACTTCTACGCAAGCCACGGATTCAAGACGATCTCGGACATGTACCTCGAAGACGATATTCCACACCTTGATATGAGATTAGAGAAGTAATGTCGAAGATCACTGTCGGTATCCTATTACTGATTGCAGGCAACCTGTTTGCTTCGCTTTCCGACGTCGCGGTAAAACTATTGAATGGCGAAGTACCGCCTCTTCAATATATTTTTTTCCGACAGTTAATCTCTCTGCTTATCATTACGCCTTTGTGGCTGAAACAGAAAAAAGAGCAGCGACACTTGCAACAAACCACAGTGACCATCATACGAGGTCAACTCATATTGATCGGCAGTGGATGTATGGTGGTCGCAATCACTCACTTGTCTTTAGCAACCGCTAACGCAGTATTTTATGTCGCGCCTCTATTGATGCTGCCGCTCTCAATGTTTCTACTAAAAGAACAACCGGCACTTGGCAAGGTTATCGCCACGACCATAGGTTTCATTGGTGCATTGATTGTCTTGAGGCCATCACAATTTCATTGGGCAGCACTGTTTGCTTTGGGTACCGCACTCACTCTCGCACTATTTAATGTACTCGTAAGAAAACTTCCTAGTGAGCAAACCGTCGTCACGACCTTATGGTGGACGACGCTATTCTCGATTCCAGTATCATTCGTACTCAGTTTCCTATTCTGGCAACCAATATCGACAGAACATTTGGGGTACATAGCGCTCAGCGCGACGCTCATATTGAGTTATAACGGTCTGGCTGTGGCCGCCTATCAAAAAGCGCATTCAAGCCAGATCGCTCTGGCTGAATATTCGGGATTGGTGTTTGTTGCGTTAATAGGGGCAATATGGTTCGATGAGATTCCAGATACGCTAACCCTGCTTGGTATTATGCTCATCATTTTACCTCTCGTCCCTTTCAAGCGCCCCAAAAAAAGAGCTACCCTTTAGCTCTTTTATCTTCTAGCCTGCTGGAGCAGGCTACTTACTGCGGCCAAAGCCACCATCAGACAAGCGGAAAAACATCACTGAAGTATCGCCTTTCTCCAGTTGAAGAATATCCAACTGACCGGTTTCAGCAAGTTTGAAGCGAACTAACTGGCCTTTTCGAATATGACTGAGTGGCTTGTCTGCACCTTCAATACGCACTAATGCATTCAAGTCAGACAAAGGTAAATCGTTATTTCGAAAAACTTGCGCTAACGTGTCGCCTTGCTTAACCAGGTACTCCTGCCAATTTTTGTTGCTCGGTTCTGATGAACTGCTCGTTGTATTTTGCTGTTCGCTTAAGCCGACGGTATTGATTTCAAGTTCAACGCGCGATGTTGTTGGAGCTGTCTCTAACTTAGGTTCTGGTAGCGGCACAAAAAGTAATATCAGTACGATCGACGAAATCACCATCAACAATCTCTGGTGTAATTTCGGTAATATCCCCCAAGTTTGCTTCACAGAGGTTTTCATTTTTTTTACATCGATCGAACTTAATTTCTCTTTGACCTGATTCACTCGATCCTTGAACTCTGCTAAGTGGTCTACTTTCTGTTTTTTCTTTTGACGACGATTCATGCCACTGCGTCCTATACATTGAATAACTACAGTATAAAAACCAAAGTACCAACAGTATAGATATTTCCGTCACAACACTGGGCAAAGCAAGAAAATTGACATCCCTGTAATTTGGACACGGTAAAGTACAAGGGATCAGAGGCTAGCCGTTTCTTCATGCTACCAATACTGGTATTCTTACCCTTTTCGTACTGACAAAAAGAGTGACTTTTCATGTCTGAAGTAAAATTTGAAACTGTAGAGCAAAAAGCTAGCTACGGTATCGGTCTACAAATGGGCCAACAACTTGCTGGTTCTGGTCTTGAAGGCCTAAACGTTGACGCAATCGCTGCTGGTATCGCAACCGCTCTAGTTGGTGACATGCCAGCTATCGAAGTTGACGAAATCAACAACGCACTACAAGAGCTACACACTCGCGGTGAAGCTGCACGTCAAGAACTGGCTAAAGCTGCTGCTGCTGACGGCGAAGCTTTCCTAGCTGACAACGCTCTTCGTTCAGAGGTAACGGTTCTTGAGTCTGGTCTTCAGTACGAAGTACTAACTGAAGGTACTGGCGAAATCCCAACGGCAGACAAGCAAGTGCGTGTTCACTACCACGGCGAACTAACTGACGGTACTGTTTTCGACAGCTCTGTATCTCGCGGTCAACCTACAGAATTCCCAGTGACTGGCGTAATTCAAGGTTGGGTACAAGCTCTACAAATGATGCCTGTGGGCTCTAAGTGGAAGCTATACATCCCTCAAGACCTAGCATACGGTGAGCGTGGCGCAGGCGCGGCAATCCCACCATTTGCAGCTCTAGTATTTGAAGTAGAACTTCTAGCGATTCTTTAATCTCTATAAAAACCTTGAGTAACGCAAAATACTTGAGACTATAAAATTGAAAGAATCCAACGGCGATGTCACTACATCGCCGTTTTTCGTTTATAGTGAATAGGAAGATTGCTTTATTACTTAAGGAAGAATAATGAAGAAAATACTCATCACTATATTCAGCAGCCTTGCTGTAGTCTCTTGTGCAAACACGAGCGACACAGAAAAAAACAGTTCATCACCAGAGACCAACTATTCCCAACTATCACAAACAGCACTAATGGCAGCCGTGAATATGTGGTCTCAACAGAACGAAACAACACCGCTTGCAGATACGGTCGCAGACCAAGCTTCTGTTACCAGCGATCAAGCAATTGGCGGTATCGGTTCCATGCTAGCACTTGCACAAAACTCACTTGGTACTGCTGACAACAAAGAGCTCGCAACGCTGATTCCAGGCATGTCTAGCCTTGAATCTACTGGTCTATCATCGCTATTAAGCTCACAAGGTGCCGTTGAAAGTGCATTTTCTGGATTAGGTATGGATCCCTCAATGATGACGACATTTGCACCAATCATCCTTCAAGCATTGCAATCACAAGGTGCAACGAGTGGCCTAATCGATTCACTTGCGGCTATTTGGCAATAATCGTAATAGCTAGCTTAAAATCGGATTAGGGCACTTCGGTGCTCTTTTTTGTGCGGGGAAGAAAAGAGATATGAGATATGAGATATGAGATATGAGATATGAGATATGAGATATGAGA
>NZ_JAKJSY010000086.1:0-17300 GCF_050337445.1 Vibrio minamisatsumaniensis
GATAATATATTTATCACTATTAATTATCGAACAACTCCCCTTTAATTAATTGATAAACAACTTAATTCCTGAGTTAAATTAACACTCTCTCAATTCGATATGTTCCTCACATTAATAAGGATGAGCTCTCATCCTTATTAACTACGCCTGGCTTCTACGCCCTGCATTATTAATATTAAACAAATGAGCCATTGATCCAACTCATTTAACGCAAACCAAATACAAAACGTGATATTGACACTAGGTTATCTATTTTTACCTATTAAAAATAACTTTATACATAGCCATCACAAATAGCTGACCATCGTTAAGACTAGGATATTCATCTTCATAAAAAGTGACATATGGATATCAAACGTGAACAACATAAACATGAATAAAAGCATCACTCTACCAAATACCTTCAACAGAACCAAAAAGAGCAATTTCAAGCGTTCTGCTCTAACCAAAGCGATTTTACCTCTCTTCACTGCGACTCTGATCGTAGGTTGTGGCAGTGATAACGACAACAGCACGGACTCTGGCAACAGCGGTTTATACAAAGCAGGCGAAAACGAAGTCGTTGTGTATTACAAACGTGATGTGGCAGCCGCGAGCACGTCTGGCTCTACTTACGACGGCTGGGGACTTCACCTATGGAATGGCGATGGTTGCACTAGCACAGACTTGATAGGCATGGGGTTGAGCGAAACCGGTACTAACTGGGAAGCACCTTATGAATTTGACGGTATCAGTGACACTTATGGCGCCTACTACGTATTAAAAGTCGACCCAGACGCTTCTGACCCACATAAATGCATGAACTTCATTTTACACAATGGTGACGAAAAAGCGTTTGGCAGTGCCAATTCCAAAGTCGATCTCACTCAACTTGGTGATACACAAGGTGTGTTCGGGTTCCAGGGCAGCAGTGAGTTGTACTATGAGCCAATTTCAGAACGCCCAGTCAATATTGATGGTCAAAAAGCACATTGGTTGGACGCAGAGACTATCGCTTGGGAAGCCGCTGGTAACGCTGATTCTGTGAAGCTGTTCTACGCACTCGATAACAGCATCACGATGAACGATGACAAAAAGATTGTCGGGGGTACAGCCATCGAACTAAGCAAAGACGGGGAACTGTCTTCCGCATTGAAAGCCCGTTTCCGCCACCTTGCAAGCTTACCAGCCCTGACTATCGATGTTGACGACCGCACACTGCGCACGATTTTGAAATCTCAGATCATTCTTGTTGCCTACAATGCCAATGGCGACGTTATCTCTTCCACTGAGGTTCAAAAACCAGGTGTGCTTGATGCGGTATTTGCGAGCGAAGATGCTGGTAATGCAATGGGAGAAGAATTAGGTGCGATTGTTGAAGGCAGTGCTGCTACCTTCAAGCTTTGGGCACCAACCGCGCAAGATGTAGAACTCGTCCTTTATAGCGAAGACCTGCAAAGTTCCCAAGTGTTCCCCATGACGGAGAGCCCTGAAACAGGCATTTGGGCGACGGATACTGTGTCTAATGCCGTCAACCGTTACTATCGTTACCAAGTGACAGTCTACCACCCAATCACTGGCAACATTGAAACACGCCTAGTCACTGACCCTTACTCACTCAGCTTGTCGAAGAACTCTGCATACTCGCAAGTTATCGACCTTGATGACCCAGCCTTAATGCCAGAAGGTTGGGTGGGATATAAGCGCCCAACGGTCAAAAAAGACGAAGATCACGTACTTTACGAATCACACCTACGAGACTTTAGCTTTAGCGACAAGCTAGGTACAACGAGCCTAAACGGTAAGTACCTCGCGCTCACAGAAGCCGATCGTGAGTCGGTCAAGCACCTTCAAGCCTTGAAAGATGCAGGCTTAACTACGCTGCATATCTTACCGGCATTTGATATCGCCACCGTCGATGAAGCAGAAGCGAACCGTGTCGATATTACCGACACAGTTGGCAAGCTATGCGATGTAAAACCAGCGGCAGCCTTGTGTGGTAACGAAGACGAAAACAAAACCATTGAAGATGTACTCGATGGTTATGACCCTTCAACGGGCGACGCCCAAGCATTAATGAATGACTTACGTATGCTTGATAGCTTCAACTGGGGCTACGACCCATTTCATTACACGGTTCCAGAGGGAAGTTACGCGACCGATCCTAATGGCTCTAAGCGTATTCTCGAATTCCGTCAAATGGTAAAAGCCACCCACGACATGGAGCTCAAGCTGATCATGGACGTGGTATACAACCACACCAATGCATCTGGCGTAAACGACAAATCAGTGCTGGATAAGATTGTCCCTGGCTACTACCACCGTCTTAACGTCAACACTGGTGGCGTGGAGAACTCGACCTGTTGTGATAACACTGCGACCGAAAACCTAATGATGGGTAAATTGATGATCGATTCACTTAAAGTATGGGCTGACGATTATAAAGTGGATGGCTTCCGTTTTGACTTAATGGGCCACCAACCCAAAGACGTAATGGTAGAAGCTCTTGCTGAAGTACGTAAAATCGACAAAAACACACTGTTCTACGGTGAAGGTTGGGATTTTGGCGAAGTCGCGAATAACGCACGCTTCGATCAAGCAAACCAAATCAACATGGCAGGCACAGAAATCGGGACCTTCTCTGATCGATTACGTGATGCCGTTCGTGGCGGAAGCCCGTTCGATGGTGGCGTCGACTCTGAGGGCAACCACCCACTTCGCTTTAACCAAGGCTTCGGTAATGCTGCAATTGCCAACGAAGAAACCAAAGTTGATCAAGATTCGATCAATGGTCGCTTACACAACCAAGATCTTGTTCGCTTGGGGATGGCCGGCAACTTAGCAGAATACGTGCTGATTGATTACAAAGGCGATACCAAACTGGGTAAAAACGTCGACTACAATGGCGCACCCGCGGGCTACACTAAGATGCCGTCAGAGAACATCTCTTACGTGTCGAAACACGATAACCAAACGCTTTGGGATAATAACGCCTATAAGATCGCCACGGGTACGAGTTCTGCAGAGCGTGCTCGTATGCAGTCTGTATCGCTCTCTACCGTGATGTTGGGGCAAGGCATACCCTTCATTCATATGGGTTCTGAGCTGTTGCGTTCTAAGTCAATGCAGCGCGATTCTTACGATTCTGGTGATTGGTACAACCGGGTGAGGTTCGATGGGACTGACAATAATTGGAATGTTGGCTTACCACGTGAAGACAAAGATGGTGCAAACTGGGAGTTGATCAAAACCATTACTGCTGACCAGACAGCAAAGCCAAACACTAAGGATATTGAGTTAACTAACCAGCAATTCCTAGAGCTATTAAAAATCCGCAGTTCAAGTGAACTGTTCCGCTTAGACACCGCTGAAGAAGTCATCAAGCGTGTTGATTTCCGCAACGTTGGGGAAAATCAAATCGAAGGCCTAATCGTGATGTCTATCGATGATGGCATAACGACAGGCGAAGATCTTGACCCAGCCAATGATGCGATTGTTGCGGTTATAAACTCAACCCATCGACCTCAATCATTCAAAATTACCGGAGCAACCGGCTTTACCCTTCACGATGTCCAACAAAACTCGGCTGACAACAAAGTGAAGGGTGCAAGCTTTGCCGCTGGAACCTTCACAGTACCGGCATTAACCACCGCTGTATTTGTACAAGCACAGAATGGTGCACAAGGTGCGGGGTTACCGGTTGATAACTCAGACAAGGATGTATCTAGCATCCCTCCCTACGGCCAAACGACCGTATATGTTCGTGGTGATATGAATGGCTGGAACCCTGTTGATGCTTGGACGATGACCTTTATTGGCAACGGCGTTTACTCGGTAACGGGTGATTTAGAAGTGGGCAACTATGGCTTCAAGTTTGCGGACGCAGATTGGAAAACACCGAATCTTGGCTGTGACTCTATTGAACTTGCAGATGGAACAATCAACCTTGGTTCAGGCGAGAATTGTCAACTTAACGTAACAGAAGCGGGTAGCTACACCTTCACTCTGAATGCGATTAATGAGCTAAATGTCAGTGTGGGAGGCCCCGTTGCTTCAGTAACTAAACAATAGATTCAAGAACAAGACTTAAAAACAACAGACGCCACATGTGGAAAATGGAATTGGTTACTTGAGTGATAAATAACACCTCTCGCGACTTTAGCTTGAATGTTAAACATCCAATCAACGGCTCCCAAAGTCATTCATGGTGAGGCGTCAAAATAACGATAACGGTACTTAACGTAAATCTCAAATATGTTAAGTACCGAAATGCCATGAGCAGTGCAGATGTTAAACCATCGAAAATTCACAAAATCCTGTTCGTTTGAAACGCCTAATCAAAATTAGCTTTCTGTAAAATTTCAATGAAGGTTTTAATCTTAAGATCGTCCGCCCCCACCTTCGTGTAAAGACCGACATTCCCTCGCTTAGAATCATCAATCAATAAAGTTTCAAAACCTCTTTTATTCATCCAATCGCACATTTTGTGACTGTATGGCATCACAGCATCTGACATGCTTAACATATCTAAGCTCGGAAAAAGAGAATCAACATCATAAACATCTCGCCCTATTACTTCAGCATCTCGCCCAGAAGATTGTGAGTTTACGTGATCAGAAAGTACGGAGTTGTGTCTGGAGTGATCGGGAGTCACTTGGAGTATGGGATACGCCAACATGTCACGCCTTAACAAGCTGGAATCTAGATATGTCTTTGTTAACAATGGATGACCATTTCGGACAAACACGGCTTCTTTGTCTTGAAATAGTGGATAAAAAGTCACTTTACATCGCTCATGCAATCCATAAATTTCATGGCCAACAAACAAGTCTATATCCCCTTGAACAAGGTGATGCATCAAAGATAAATTATTTCCGAACTCTAAATGTAACGAACCCATTTGTTCTTGTTGTTTGTACTCTTCAACAGCCTTACAGACAAATTGCTCCCACCAAGCTTCCCCTGTGCCGAGCTTCAATTTACCTAATTGGCGCTGCTGCATATCAGTAAAACGGTGCATTAGCGACAGATGCTTTTCTTGCTGCTCTTGCACATATTCACGATACAACAATCCATACTCGGTAAGTTCAACGCCTTTTGACTTCCGAATAAAAATAGCAACACCAATATCACTCTCTAATTTCTTAATTGCAGCGGTCAAGGAGGGCTGGCTTATGTTCAGTTTTTCTGCAGCACCTTTAATACTGCCTGTATGCGCAACCATCAGAAAATATCGATATAACTTATTMATAAAACTCTCTTAGTTTGCATTCGATCACAAAATGCGAGGTTAGAAATTCGACAAATTAATCCACTGATGACACCACACCGCGGATAGACAACATGATATAGGATTTTTCTATATAGAGCATTAGTAATGCTATTTCCCACTCAAAGACGAAATCATTATAGTAAAGACAATTATCTAATTCAGTGGACATTGAGATGGAACAGAAATGGTGGCATGACGCGGTAGTCTACCAAATTTACCCGCGTAGCTTTTTAGACTCAAATAACGATGGTATCGGCGACCTAAATGGGATTATCAGTAAGCTCGATTACCTCAAGGAACTTGGCATCAATGTCATTTGGTTATCGCCGGTTTACCAATCTCCAATGGATGATAATGGTTACGATATTTCGGACTACCAAGCGATTGCTGAAGAGTTTGGCAGCATGGAAGACATGCAATGCCTTATGGACGAAGCAAAAAAACGTGATATTAAAATTGTCATGGACTTAGTGGTAAACCACACGTCAGACGAACACCGTTGGTTCGAACAAGCTCGCTCTTCTAAAGATAACCCATATAGAGATTATTACATCTGGCGTGATGCAAAACCGGATGGCAGCGCACCAGACGACCAAGAATCGATCTTCGGCGGTAGCGCTTGGCATTGGGATGAGCTGACACAACAATATTTCTTCCACCTATTTTCAAAGCGTCAACCAGATTTGAATTGGGAAAACCCGAAGGTACAAGAAGAAGTTCATAATATGATGAACTGGTGGATAGACCTTGGCATCGGCGGCTTCCGATTAGATGTGATCGACCTTATCGGTAAAGAGATCGATAAAGGAATTACGGGCAACGGGCCAAGACTACACCAGCTATTACAACAAATGAATCAGGCTACCTTTGGCAATAAAGATTTGTTAACCGTTGGAGAAACTTGGGGCGCAACACCAGAGATCGCTAAGCTATACAGCGGACAAGATAGAAATGAGCTATCGATGGTATTCCAATTTGAACACATCACCCTAACATGGGAAAACGGTGACAAATGGAATCCTATTCCGCTCGACCTTAGAGAATTCAAGAATGTTCTGACTAAATGGCAGCTAGAACTAGCCGATGGTGGCTGGAATTCCCTATTCTGGAATAACCACGATTTACCGCGCTTGGTGTCAAAATACGGTGATGACAAAAACTTCCGAATTGAGTCAGCAAAAATGCTTGCGACTTGTCTACACTTCTTGAAAGGCACACCCTATATCTATCAAGGTGAAGAAATTGGCATGACAAACGTTGCCTTCGACAGCTTGGATCAGTACAAGGACATTGAAACTCATAATTTCTACAAAGTAAAAACAGAGTCCGGTGTCACTCATGAACACATGATGGATGCCATTCATGAGAACAGCCGTGACAATGCCAGAACCCCAATGCACTGGAGCAATCAAGCTAACGCAGGGTTCTCAAACGGAACACCGTGGATTGAGCTCAATCCAAACTACCCGGATATAAATGTCGAAAGTGCATTAGCCGATTCAGGTTCAATATTTTACCACTACAAGAAATTAATTGAGTTACGCAAAGCTCATCCAGCAATTGTCTACGGATCTTTCATTCCTGTTTTTGAAGAACATGATAAGGTTTTTGCCTACGTTCGCGAGTTAGATGGTGAGCAACTGTTTGTCGTATGTAACTTCTCAGGAGAGTCATTAACGCTTGAAGTTCCTAAACAATATCGCACCCAAACACCAACTTGCCTAATCAACAACTATGGTGAAGTTTCGAATCTAGATTCACCATTACACTTAGCACCTTATGAATCTTTTGCTTTAAAACTATAGCTCCATAAGCTCCTCACACACACAAAGGCAAGATAATTCCTTGCCTTTTTTATTATTCCTAATCAGTGGTTTTAACTGAATACAGCATAAACCGACATTCGCAATTATCGCCTTAGCCAGCTCTAGCAAAATGACCAACAATTTGTTTGAGCCCACCTTCACATTTCTTTTCACGTTCAATATCACAAAAGCAGCCCATCTTCCTCTAAAACTCTAGCCTCGCCTTCATGATATAGATTTTTGCTATATCTCCTATCTATTTACCTATTTCTCAAGGCACAAGTAAACCGATAAAATCACTCCTAGATAATAAGAACTGATTGAAGTGATTATCGTTATGGATAACCTTCTGAATAAGGAATGAAACTATGAAACCTTTATTGAAAACACTGTCTATTTGTACCCTTGCTGCTCTTTTTAATGCACCCGCTTTTTCTATGGAAGAAGGTGAAATCACTATTTGGATTAATGGTGATAAAAGTTATGCCGGACTCGCTGAAATTGGTAAACAATTTGAAGAAGATACCGGTGTAAAAATCAATGTTCAGTACCCGGATTCACTGGAAGCTAAATTCCAACAACACGCAGCAACAGGAGGCGGTCCAGACATCATCTTCTGGGCACATGACCGTTTTGGTGGTTACGCTGAATCAGGTTTACTTCACGAACTCAACCCAAGTAAAGAGTTCAAAGAAAAGCTTGTCGACTTCAGTTGGGACGCGGTCACAGTGAACGGAAAAATTGTAGGATACCCTCTAGCAATCGAAGCACCTTCTCTCATCTACAATAAAGATCTACTTCCAAACCCACCGAAAACATGGGAAGAACTTGCTGCTATTCAAAAAGAGATGGCTAAACAAGGTAAAAAAGCCATCATGTGGGATGTGAAAAATGCTTACTTCACATGGCCAATGATTTCTGCTGGTGGTGCATTCGCTTTTGAGAAAACAGAAACAGGCTATAACGCTAAAAGCACTGGTGTTAACAACGAAGCGGGCGTTCACGGTCTTCAATTCTTAGTTGATATGGTAAACCAAGGCGTTGTTAACCCGAACATGGATTACTCAGTTTCTGAAGCCGAGTTTACCAATGGTAATGTCGCGATGACTATTAACGGCCCTTGGTCTTGGGGCAACTTAGATAAGCTTGGTGTTAATTATGGTGTTGCAGAATTGCCAACATTAAATGGTGGTAAGGGTAACCCGTTTGTTGGAATCCTAAGTGCTGGTATCAATGCTGCAAGTCCAAATACTGACCTTGCTGTCGAGTTCTTAGAAAACTACCTGTTCCAAGACGATGCTCTGAAAATCATGAATGATGATAAACCTCTTGGTGCCGTGACACTGAAATCATTCCAAAAGATCCTTGAGAGTGATGAACGCATCAAGTCAACTATGACGAACGCTGAAAACGGCGAAGTCATGCCTAACATCCCGCAAATGACCGCTTACTGGTTCGCTGAGGGTGCTGCAATCGATAACGCAATGCAAGGTAAGCAAACGGTTAAAGAAGCACTAGACACAGCAGCTAAGCAAATTACCAAATAATCTTTCTTCTTATTAATATCCTATTGTCCTTTGGCACAGCGCATGCTGTGCCTTTTTTGTTTTGGAAGTCACCTCGTTATGCAAATCCCTACGCTTTATCTCAAAGGAACATTTAATGGTTGGGGGTTAGATACCCCACTGATCAAAGAGCAAGATGGCTCTTACAGAGCAAGCATATGCTTATCAACCGATCTCTATCGCTTCAAGATCTCTGATTCAGATGGAACCAAGCAATGGACACTTTCAGGGCATGAAAGTGAAGCAACACTTTGCGAGTTCGAACAAGCAATATCTCTTATCAACACACAAGGCATTGGCAATGACCTACTGCTCTCACCCACTGAAGCCGGTCAGTACACCTTAAAGGTTGGATTCTCCTCATCGACTCCAACCCTTACCATAAGCAAAGGGGAATACAACACTCAATCAACCCCTCAACGAGAGCGACTTGATACTCAACTCATTGAGATTGAGGGCGTATTTCCTGACTGGAAGCACCCTGAGTTTGCAATACCACACGAGCAACTATTCCAAGAACTAGCCATCACAGACAAACAGTCATTCCCGTTTGTATTCGGGGATAACATCGATGGTTATTATCACGGTGCCACCTATAACTATGTAAACAGCGGAAAATATCGTCACCATCAAGGTTGGATACTCGGATCCTTCGCCAGCTATACCAACGGCAAGGTAAATAATAAGCTAAAGGCTCAATGTGCTCGCCTTATGCCTTATGGAATTGAGCATCATTACAACAATAGTCAGGAATCACTAAGCCTTATTCAAGGTTCGAGGCTTGTATCGCTCACCGTTTTGTCAAACAAACCAAGCATTTTAAGCCTGATTCCAGAACTCAACATACCGACGGTTCACTCTACCGTTCATACCTCAAGCTCAAATGTAGTCTTAGAACTCAGCCCTCAAGTTTGCCCTGAAGGCAGCCCAAGATTTGTCGCCATCGCTGGCAACCATTCAATACATGCACAAGAGGTCTCACTAGACGATCACCATGAACTGCGCGACCTAGTTCAACTCGCAGAGAGTAATGTAAAACTGATGCTCTCAACGTCGAATAAACAAACAGACCTTATTGTCTATTTAGGCTTTGCTGACACTCTTGAATCCGCTAGTTTACTGGTGAATCAAGCGGTCAAAAATAACGAGCACGTTCTTCACCAACAGCGAGTTTATGAATTCCTGACCAATAGTTATTTGTGGACCAACGACCTGGAATACAATCGGGCAGTTATGTGGTCACGCCTTGCCAGTAGAGCCTTTGTTAGCCATGAATTTGGAACAGGTATTTGGGCTGGGCTACCTTGGTTCAAAGACTGCTGGGGCCGCGATACGTTTATCGCTTTATCAGGAACAAGCTTGGTTAATGGCTTATTTAACGAAGCTAAAGAGATAATTGAAAACTTTGCATCAATGCAGATGCTCGACGAAAGCTCCGTGAATTTTGGCCGAATCCCCAATCGCGTGACAAGTAAAACCAACATCATTTACAACACTACAGATGGCACACCGTGGATGATTCGAGAAGCTCTCGAATACATCAACTATTCTGGTGATGTCGCGTTCGCTAAGGCTATTTACCCAACCCTGAAGCGTTTCATCACAGGTGTCGAAAAACACTACTTAAATGAAGATAGCTTGATGGCACATCGCCATCCTGATACATGGATGGATGCAAAAATTGATGGGATGACACCTTGGTCTCCTCGTGGACCTAAAGCCAATGACATCCAAGCTTTATGGTTTGAAAGCTTAAACTGTGCCATTCAACTCGCAACTTTAGTGGGCGACTCTGAAGCAGAAAATCGCTGGAAAATCCAGGCAGGAAAAGTGAAGGAAAACTTCGCAACTAAATTTTGGGATCATGTACATAATCGCTTAGCCGACCATTTATCTGAAGGTGACGTTCCCGACTATAGCGTGCGGCCAAACCAACTCATGACGATTTCAATTCCTCAGAAAGTTGAGCTAAATCAGAGCGAAAGAGAGCAATACATCATCAAGAATGCTGTCGAAAAGTTATTGTTCCCATGGGGGATCTGTTCGTTACAACAAGAACACGTTGATTTTCACCCATATCATGACAACCAAGCCATGTACCACAAAGACGCGGCTTATCACAATGGTACGATCTGGGGGTGGAATGCCGGCTTTACCATCACCGCTCTCAACAAGTTTAAAAAACAAGACCTCAGTTACCAACTATCCAAAAACTTAGCGAAGCAAATCCTTACACAAGGCTGTAGAGGAACAATGAGTGAGAATTTGGATGCTTACCAAGTCGATGGCCGTGATCTTGTAGAATCCGGCACATTCGCTCAAGCTTGGTCTGTTTCCGAATATGCTCGTAACGCGCAACAAGACTATTTGGGATACTGCCCACGCTTATTAGATAAAGAGATACACCTAACACCCAACCTTCCAAGTTGTTGGCATGAATTGGTTGCGACGTTACCTTTTGGAAAAGGAGGTCAACTACGGCTAAAATTTGAATCTAAAAGTGGTATTTCTCACTACCAGATTCAGTCAAATTTAGAAGGTACAATAAGCTCCGAAATAACATTGGTTCTTAAACTAGATATAGACCAAGAATCTGTGGCTGTTATCTCAACACTATTGACAGAGCAGTTAGATGTAATGATCGATCGTCACCAAAATCAAGTCACAGTAAGCAATAAACAAGCGCATATTGATATTCAACCTAAACCAAGTAGTGCCATTTTAAGTGACTTACAATTTGCTAAACCTGATTTCTCTAGGAAACACCCTTGTATGTTTAACAATGACTACTTGTTGAATAAACGGAATAAACAACAGCTATCAGTAGCCAAAGACTAATTGCGTTGCAAGCAAACCTATATACAAAAAGCCTAATCCCCTTTTTACTAAAAATAGAATGGAATTAGGCCTTTCTTTTATTATCTAAAAATAAAGTCGATGAAGTCAGGGAATCGCAGAGACCAAGCAAGTTCATTATGCTTATGATCTTTACCTTCTTGATAAAACAGCGTCAGGTTCTGTTTTTGAGCGAGTAACGTATTCATTTGCCGCGAACCACTTAGATATACACCAGCAAAATCGACTATTGCGCCTTCGCGAGCTTCATCCGTTCCCATATCCATATATATTTTCGTTGGATACCGAAAGTTAAACTCTTTCATATATTCAAAGTATGAGGGTTTATTGAACCAAAACGCTGGAGAAAAGACCCCAAGTACACCAAAGATATCCTGATATAGAGAGCCTCCATACAAACTGATTAATCCCCCCATGGAGCTACCAGCAAGATACGTAAACTCTCGGCTAGGCTTTGTTCTGTAGTTTTGGTCTATATAAGGCTTCAATGTTTGACAGATGAAAGCCATGTAATCGTCACCTTCACCACCAAATTTAAGTAACTCATCACCCACGCCCATTTCTTTGATATCTCGATGTGCTTTCCAAGGCGAATACTCGTTATAACGCGCCATCTTATCAAGCTCATTACTGCTGTCGATTGCCACGACAATTAACCCCGATAATTTACCACGTCTCTGCATCTCATCAAGGGTGGTTCGTGCATCCCAACACATCCCATATGTCGCAGTGGACTCTTCAAAGACATTCTGTCCATCGTGCATGTATAAGACCGGATAAGCTTGTTCTGATCGTCGGTAACCCGCAGGAAGATAAAGACGAAGCGTGCGAGTTCGATTAAGTTGTGGAATTAGGAACTCATCAATAAGAATCAATTCAGATTGCATAACTACCTCTAAACCTAAAATATATGAATACAGATAGAAAAAACGCCCCTTAAAGGAGCGTTCGATCTCTATCTAAGCGACTAAGATACTGGGCTACTAAGCCATTAAGCCTTAATCTTAATCTTAATCTATTAAACTAATAAGTTATTTCGCGTTGACGGCTCGCACAAAAGCTTCTTGTGCACCTTCAACATTGAGCGCCTTTGCTTCATCTAACAAACTTAAGGCTTTAGGTACGTCACCAGATTTAACCGCATTTTGTATAGCCGATAAATAGAAGTCTTTTGTCTCTTGTTGCACACGAATCTGCGTATCAGCTTTGTTAGTTGCCACTACCACAGGCGCGGCAACAGCAGTCACTGAAACTACAGCAGCTTTAGCACGGTAAGGACGAAGCTTGAGAGTTTCAACTTCTAACTCTAGACGACCACCGAGTTGATTGGTGTATACGGGATCTGTGACCATAGGCATCACTTCACCAAACTCTTTCGCACGAACTTTCGCAGGGTGATCAACTGTGATCGCTTTTCCTAGCTCATCAGCAGGTGTGTAGATAATAATGTAAGGTGTCTTACTTGCATCAACACGTAGGCGTTCAATGTAACTAGTACGTGTAAACGCATCGGATGCCTGAACCTTAAAGTCTTCAAACTTCAATGTTTTCACTGGTTGGAAGTGTTCATCCAGTAGAATCGCTTCTGGAGCAAACACCGAGTCATCAATCATCAAACTAGACAGTGTTACCACCATTTCTGCAGAGCGATCGCTGAATTTAAAGGCAGCAAAGTGGCTATTACCTGTGGTAAATGTACCGACAGGAGAACCTAAGTCGATATCAAATTTTAAATCTTCACTGTCGTTAAGCTGAGCGAATGGGAACTGTGAAAAGTCACTGCAACACACCTCTGCATTGTTTGGAGGTGTTAATTGTGTCTGAACTTGAGCATCGGAAGCACAACCGCTTAGCAAGGCACCTAGTAAAACGGCTAACATAGAGCTTTTATTTGTCATTGTAATCTCTCTCACTATTGGTTGTTGCTGGGGAAAGCAGAAAAAGGCAGCCAATTGGCTGCCCTATACTGTCAATGGTTTAGAACCAAATTTCAGTGTGCACACCGAATACAAACTGGTCATTACCGTTTTCGATACCAATTTGCTTAGCACTTGCATCATCATCTGCTTTGATGTAACTAATATAAGGCTTAACTTGTGGACGACCGAAGTAATCGGAGTTTGCCGTGAACGCTGTAGCAACCTCCAAGTTAATGATGTTACTTTCTACATCATCACCTGTACGCCCCCAGTAGCCTTGATCACCCTCTTCATGACCGTAAGAAGCCGTTGCTTCTAAACGAACGTTGTCGTTCAGCTTGTAAGAAGGACGAGCTGCAACAATATAACGTGTTAGGCCTTTAGCGCCCCAAAGTTCGTCAAGAGCTGTGATATATGTCGCTTCTGTACCCAGTTGCCATCTTTCTGAGATATTTAACACACCGTAAGAAGTCAAGAATAGAGACTCAGCATCATCATTACCGCCAGACCAACCACCGAAGTTAACACCACGGTTTTGCATCACACCAGTGCCGTATGCAATCGCGTTTTGTGTCCAACCATCTAGGCCGTAGTAGCTTGTATTTAGCGTTACAGATGCGCCGATACCATCTTCATCTTCACCACCGTTTACAACTTTTTGACCGTATTTCAAGTCAAAGTCAAGAGAGCCAATACCGGCATCTACTCCGTAGTAATACAAGTCGATAGAAGAAGCTGTCGTACGCTCTGCGCCTGGAGTTGAAGAACCAGCATCAGGATCTGCCATCACGTATGCGATACCTGCCGTGTTACCACCTAGCTTAGTTTGAATACCAGCACCAATACCAGAAGATTGTTTCCAGAACTCACCAGACAAGATACCTGCAGCACGGTTTAAGAAACGTTGCCCACCCCAGATTGAGGTATCATCACCTAAAATGCCACCCAGCTCAACATACGCTTCCTTTACTTCAAGTTGTGCTGTGGTGTTATCTTTTTGGCTACCAGAAGAAGAATAAGCATATGAGTTGCCGTTACCATATTCAGTACGAAGAACATAATCAGCCCACACACCATTTTGGTATTCAGAGTGCTTCTTAACTACAAACTCAACTTGGTTTGTACTCTTACCGTGAGTACCAGCCGTTTTGTAATCTGGCTTACCAAACTCAGTGTCTACTGTTTTACCATCTACGACACGAACGTTAGAAGACATATAACCATGCACTTCCCAACCGTCGGCGATAACATCAGTAGGGTTTTTTACCTCTACTTCCATTGCCGAATCACCACTTTTTACATCCAGTGCAACTTCATTCTCAGCGAATGCAGAACCAGCCATAAGTGCAGTAGTCACCGCTGCAGCAATCAAACTTACTTTTTTCATTCTTAACTCCATTAAGGACGATTTATTTTAGATTTTTATATTTTTGCTCTCTTGCGGCGACCAAAGGCAGTAATGGTAGTCGTAAGATAGAGAGGTTTAGGGTTTCCCCTAATTCGTTTCAACGGGGTCAATATTAAGCGGGGATGACAAATTTGACGTCCTCCACCCTTAACTAAATTAGGGGGGACTAGAAGGGAGTAGAAAATAAACAGAACGGTGTTTTAAAGAGGTAGATCACTTAATATAGGAGGAGTAGACACAACGTAGATCTAATAATTCACCATTAGTGAGATCCAGCTCAAATATATAATTTGAACTTCATCTACGAATTATTTTTTACCGGTTAATTAATCTATGAAGTTGCTTGACCTTATTGAGACAAAGCTTTTTACTTATAGTTCACTGACATTGATAAACGCACAAGAAATCAAGCAATGACTAGAATGCTCGCTCGCCCTTATCCGCTAGGTGCAACGCTAGGTAACACTGGCTGCAACTTCTCAATATATTCTCCAGATTGTAAATCTCTATCGCTCGCTCTGTTCGACGAGAACGATGAATTCACCACCTATGAATTAGAAAATGAATACGCTGATATCAAATATGTATTTGTTGACGGAATTAAAGCTGGGCAAAAATACGGTTTCATTGCTGAGACAGACAATGGCCCAATTTTACTTTCAGACCCATACGCCAAAGCCATTAGCGAGCCACTCAATTACGCAACGCCGTATACCAATCAAAAGAGTTTTTCGATGGCGAAGTGTGTTGTCATTGATGACACCTTTGACTGGCAGAACGTCGAAAAGCCGCAGATAGCCCGCGAGGAGACGGTGCTTTTTGAAACCCACGTGAAAGGCGTATCGCAACTCCATCCAGAAATCGCCCCCCATACAAAAGGTCGTTATTTGGGATTGGTCAGCCCAGAAATGCTTGCGTTCTACAAACAGCAAAACATTAACTCTCTTCAACTTTTGCCCATCGCAGCATGCATGCATGAAACCCATCTATTAGACATGAACAAGGTTAACTATTGGGGATATAACCCCTATCTGTTCATGGTGCCTGATCCACGCTATGCAGAAAAAGATGCTGTTACTGAGCTTAAAACGGCCATTCGCGAACTGCACCGCAATGGAATTGAAGTGATTCTCGACGTCGTATACAACCACACGGCAGAAGGTGGTGAAGCAGGACAAACCTTCAACCTAAAAGCACTGGATAGCCGCCACTACATTAAACATGGTTGCCATTACGCGAACTTTACAGGTTGCGGAAATACGGTTGATCTGACGCACCAACCAGCATTGAATTTAGTCATGGATACGCTGCGTTACTGGGTAAATGAATTTCAAATTGACGGTTTCCGTTTTGATTTGGCCGCGACACTCGGCCGTGAAGGCGATAATTACAACCCTGAGGCTGCTTTTTTCAAAGCCGTTGCTCAAGATCCAGTACTGAAAGAAACCAAGTTGATCGCTGAACCTTGGGATATCGGGCCTAATGGCTACCAAGTCGGCAATTTTCCGTTAGGTTGGAACGAGTGTAACGACAAACTTAGAGACATCACTCGAAGCTTTTGGCGTGGTGATCAAGGCTACTTAAAAGAGTTTGCCACTCGCCTGATGGGGTCACGAGACATTTACAGTGCAGCGCACTGGCCGTATAAATTAACCGTCAACTACATCACTTACCATGATGGCTTCACCATGCAAGATCTTGTTTCTTACAAGCACAAGCACAACGAAGAGAATGGTGAGAACAACCGCGATGGACACGGTGATAACCGCTCTGAAAATTATGGGGTTGAAGGTGAGACAGAAAACCCCTCAATTATCGCAATGCGTGAAAAACAGAAGCGTAACTTTATGGCAAGTTTGTTATTTGCTTTTGGTATTCCACATATTCTGACAGCAGATGTGCTATCCCATACTCAAAAGGGCAACAACAACGCCTATTGCCAAGATGGTGTAACCAGTTGGCTTAATTGGGAAGACTCTGATAACAAGACTGACTTTAAGACTTGGCTATCGGAAATGATCTCTGCACGTCAACAATACATGGTGCCTTTTATCAGGGCATTCAGTGGAGAAAAGCGTAACTCCAACCGAATATTTTGGCGTCGTGTTGATGGTACATTAATGGAGCATGATGATTGGAACCATTTAAGCTCGGTCGCGCTGCATTTAGGGATCGGTAAAGAGGGCGACGAATTGATCTATCTGATCAATCAAACAAATGCGCCGGCTCGATTCTCATTACCGAATGATCGCAAACAAAACTGGGTAACCATTTGCGATACCAACCTGAAAAATGTCACACTCGGTCATGCTGACGGTGAAATGTTGCTATCTCCGACTTCAATGGCTATTTTGCACGATTCCTTCAAGAAAGCTGAGCATACCGAATAGCACACCAAAACCAATAGAGGCCAGTTATATTTATCACTGGCTTTTTTGTTTGCTGAATATCACAAATTTCATTTTTCTATATGGAATCATTTGCATTGATGTGATC